>JBATYN010000453.1:0-1627 GCA_049674125.1 Pseudolabrys sp.
CCGTTGAACTGGTCCCGGGTGTGCTGACCGGCGCCCGGGGGCCGTTGCGTGCGACCGGCCGGCCAATTCCGCGCCGCGACCTCGCCGCTTCAGCCGCTTAACCTCCGGCAAAATATCGTGGACGCCGGGCAGCTTTCGCCCCGTCTCTATTCCGTTCGCGCTCGGTCGCGGATATGACGACACCTCGGGGGGACTGTAAGAATGCCCAAATGGCCAGTGCATGCCCGGGTCGACGGACCCATCGTGATGATAGGCTTCGGCTCGATCGGCAAAGGTACGCTCCCGCTCATCGAGCGTCACTTCAACTACGACAAAAAGCGCTTCGTGGTCATCGACCCCGAAGACAAGGACCGCAAGCTGCTGGATGCCCGCGGCATCCGGTTCATCCATCAGGCCGTTACGAAGGATAACTACCGGCATCTGCTCACCCCGCTACTCACGGCCGGCGGAGGCCAAGGCTTTTGCGTGAACGTGTCGGTCGATACGTCTTCGCTCGATATCATGGAGCTGTGCCGGGAAATCGGCGCCCTCTACATCGACACGGTGGTCGAGCCCTGGAAGGGCTTTTATTTCGATCCCAAGCTCGGCCCAGAGGCGCGGTCGAACTATGCGCTGCGCGAGTCAATCCTTGCTGCACGCCGCAAGCGGCCGGGCGGTCCTACCGCGGTCTCCTGCTGCGGGGCCAATCCCGGCATGGTGTCCTGGTTCGTGAAGCAGGCGCTGCTGAACATCGCCGGCGACGTCGGATTGAAATTCAAGGAGCCAAAGACTCGCGACGAATGGGCGCGTCTGGCCAAAAAGGCCGGCATCAAAGGCATCCATATCGCCGAGCGCGATACCCAGCGCGCCAAACAACCGAAGCCGATGAACGTGTTCGTCAACACATGGTCGGTCGAGGGCTTCGTCTCGGAAGGCTTGCAGCCGGCGGAACTGGGTTGGGGGACGCACGAAAAATGGCTGCCGGCGAATGCCCGCAGGCACAAAACGGGCTGCGGCGCTGCGATCTATCTGTTGCAACCGGGTGCCAACACGCGCGTGCGCTCGTGGACACCGACCGCGCAGGCCCAATACGGCTTCCTGGTCACCCACAATGAATCAATCTCGATCGCCGACTACTTCACACTCCGGCAGGGCCGCAAAACTCTCTACCGGCCGACCTGTCACTACGCCTATCACCCCTGCAATGATGCCGTGCTCTCCCTGCACGAGGTATTCGGGCGCGCCGGCGCGCCGCAGGAAGACGTCCACATTCTCGACGAGCATGAGATTGCCGACGGGATCGACGAGCTCGGCGTGCTGCTCTATGGCCACAAAAAGAATGCCTATTGGTACGGCTCCCAGCTCTCAATCGACGAGACCCGCGAAGTTGCGCCTTACCAAAACGCGACCGGCCTGCAGGTGACCTCTGCGGTTCTCGCCGGCATGGTGTGGGCGCTCGAAAACCCAAAAGCCGGCATCGTGGAAACCGACGAGATGGATTTCCGGCGTTGTCTCGAGGTGCAGATGCCTTATCTCGGGCCGGTGATCGGTACGTACACCGACTGGACGCCACTCACCGGACGCCCTGGCCTGTTCCCGGAAGACATCGACAAACGCGATCCCTGGCAGTTCAGGAACGTGCTCAACC
>JBATYN010000454.1:0-10511 GCA_049674125.1 Pseudolabrys sp.
GATAAGGCGGCCTCATGCTTCGAGACGCGCACTTCGTGCGCTCCTCAGCATGAGGGCCGGAAGGACCTCCGCCACGCTCCTCTAAATCCTGCACGAGATGCACCGCGGCTACTTTGGCCGCGGCGCACCGGCCGGGCTGAATGGCTTGTTGAAGGCCGTCGCACTTCCCCAGGAGCTGGCTGGCGTCTGTGTGCACGACTGCTCGCAAACCTGATGTGAGCCCGACACCGGGCCCTTGGGTGTCTGAACCGTAACCGTCTCCGTCCGGCAAACAGGCGCGCACTGCGCGGCGGCGAGAACCGGCTGCGCGCCGGGAAGAACACCGAGGTTCGCAAAGCCAAGTACGAGGCCAAGGGTGGCGATGAGCACGTTACGCATTTCAAAGTCCTGGTCGATTCACCGGTGACGCATGTTGGCAGCTTAACGCATCAATCCGCGGACACTCCGCTTGCCGGCTTTTTCAAGCGGCGCGTTCGCGCATCGATCGCGCGCAACATATATGCGTGCGAATTAAATTGCGGCTAAACAAATGCGTGCAATTTCGCCTGCACGAATCCTAGAAAACATTTTTTCTGACGCGCTGCGCCCATTGTGCATCATTCGCTCGGATGACGAAACGTGGGTGTGACCGTCCTTCCCCGTTCGGATGGTGCGCAGGTCTCCGGCTGCTCGGCTGATGTCTTGGCAGCACCTCTCAGCCGTCGTCCGCGCGAACGCGGGGGCCTATACGCCGTGGCCTATCGAGAGACTGCGAAGGATGGGTGCCGAGCCCCGGCGCGACGGTTCGCGCCGGGAGCGGTTCGTCCTCATTTATTTGCTTTTATAATTCGTTGATGGGTTGAAGGGCTTGGTCGCGCTCCTCGAATCGCCCTTCCAGGCCGTCGGCGCCGGACCAACATCGACCGTGTAACACTGTTTATTGCCCATGCCACCGTAAAGATCAGTGATTGTGCAGTTAGCCTTGCCGCCGCAGTTCTTGGGATGACTAATAAGGTGACGCTGACAAATTGTTTTCGTTACGGCGAACGCCGACTGCGTGCTCACGAGAGCACCGAGTGTCGAGAGGCCGAGGATGATGATGAGAACTTTGTGCATTGTCATTTCCCGTTTTTCTGACGTTGTTGGTGGCGCGTCATTGGTTCGTGAGGCTCCCGGCGCGACTATTCACGCCAAGAATGGTTTTCCGCTCCGGCTTTATTTCTGGTGCGTCCTTGAGAGGCTGTAGGTCTGGGTCGCGTTCGCCGAATTGCCCTTCCAGACTGTCGGCGTCGGACCTACATCAACCGTGTAGCACTCCTTCTTGAACGCGAGCCCTGCCACCGGATAGGTGATTTTGCAGTTGTTCTTATCCCGCGCAGCCCCGGTGTTGCATTGAGACGAGAGTCCGTCCCAAGGCGTACGCGTCTGGCAAATCGTTTTCTTCTCAGCGAAGGCCGGCTGCACGCTAGCGAGAGCGCCGAGGCTCGCGAGACCGAGTGTGATCATGAGAACTTTTCGCATTTTCAATCTCCTGATTTCGTTTGACGTTGTCGGTTCGTAAGCTGTCGACTTACTTAGCGTTTGACCCCTTCGTGCTGATGCCTGGATTGCCGACAGAGCCGCGCGAACCGGCGATGTATTGCTGTTGCGCGGCGTTGTGTCCCGCGGTCGCAACGCCTTCGCTTGTGTTGGATGACGCGCCGTTGTTTGTGGTGGCGCCTCCATTTGCACCCTGGATCACGCCACTGTTGATCGTGCCGGAGCCATTCCCGTGGAGGGGAACGAGCGGATCGACCGGAACCGGGTTCGGATGGGTCTGCCGCGTTATGCCCGCCAGGGCGCCCTGAGCGGCGTCTCTGATCTTCTGTCGTGCAGCGGCGAGGTTGGCCTGTTTGACGCACGTGGTGTACTTCTGCCCACACCATGCACCGCCACCGTTCGCATTGCAGGCGATGTTGTCGCTGCTGCAGTCGGCGAGGGCCGGCCGCACGCCGGCAAGAGCACCGAGGCTTGCGAAGCTGAGAAAGATGATGAGAGCCTTGCGCATTTTTAAAGTCCTGTTTCTTGAATTGCCTATGCTGGTTACAATCAGGTCCGCTGAGCTTCTCAATCGACGCGCAACCTAAGCGCGCGTACATGAACCGAGCCTAAATAGCGCGTGCAGTTTTTGCGCGAACGCGCGATTCAGAAAAATAATTTACGATGCGCTGCAGCTTCGCGCATCATTCGATTGGATGAGAGTTGCGCGCCTGCTGCGATTTTGCGCAGAGTTATTTGCGATTTAGGTATGCGCGTTGTGCGCACGGAAAAAGATTACGCCACGTGATGGTGTGTATCATTCGAATGGAGGATGAGTGTGTGCACTCTGCCGGCCACAAGAACAGCGCGACTCCCTCTCCCATTGGGGAGAGGGTTGGGGTGTGGGGGTTACGGATACTCGGTAGGCACTAACCCCTCACCCGCCCGCCTTCGCTAATGCTACGGCGGGCGACCTCTCCCCATGGGAGAGGTGAAGAAAGTCCGTGGTACGCCTGATATACTCCGCTCATTCCCGCGCAAGCGGGAATCCAGAGCAACAGACCGCAGCGCTTACATTGTATCTCTGGTTCCCGCTTGCGCGGGGATGAGCGGGTTATGTGCTCGCCGTATGCGAAACCATCACGTCGCTACCCGCTTGCCACAACCTTATGCGCCTGCTCGCCAAGGCCATCGATGGAGGCGGTCACGACGTCACCAGCCTGCAAATAAACCGGCGGCTTGTGGCCGAGGCCCACGCCCGCCGGCGTGCCGGTGAGGATCACATCGCCCGGCTGCAAGCTCAAGAAGCGGCTGATGTAGGACACAAGTTCGGCGACGGAAAAAATCATATCGCGCGTCGAGCCATTTTGCTTTAGCTTGCCGTTGACACTCAGGCGCAAGCCCAGATCCTGCGGATCGGCGATCTCATCGCGCGTCGCCAGCAACGGACCGAGCGGGGCGAAGGTATCGGCGCTCTTGCCCTTGAAGCCCTGCCCGCCGCGATTGAACTGGAAATCACGCTCGGAAAAATCGATGCCGATGCAATAGCCGAGCACGTAGTCGAGCGCATCGCGCTCCGGGATGTAGACGCCCGGCTTGCCGATCACGACGCCGAGTTCAACCTCCCAATCCACGCATTTCGCGTCGCGCGGCATGACGAGATCGTCGGTGGGCCCGCATAGCGCGCTGGTGGGCTTGAGAAACAGCGTCGGCTCCTTTGGCAAAGGCAAGCCGGTTTCCTCAGCGTGGTCGCGATAGTTCAGCCCGACGCCGATGATCTTGCCGATGCCGCGCAAGGGCGGCCCGAGCGCGGCGCCCTTCGGCACCTTCGTCAGTGCTTTTGCCGGCACAGCCGCGATGGCGTCGATATCGTCGATCGTCGGCGAACGCGCGTCGAGCGCGGCAAAGCTGGCCGAGAGGTCGAACACTTCGCCGTCCAGGATCAAGCCCGGTTTTTCGCCGGTTGCGGAGCGGTAACGCAAAAGCTTCATGGCCTGTACAATATCCGGGGTAGCTGCAAAACTGCCAGCCAATACATAATCCCGAGGAACGCCGCGTATGAACTTCCCCAAGCCCTCCGTCGGCATGCTGCCGAACGACCGTCTCGATTACTCCGCCATCACCACCCGCAAGCCCCTCAAGCTGCCGAAGGGCGCGCGCATGGTGGTGTGGACTGTCACCAATGTCGAGGAATGGGACCCGACGCAGACCATGCCGCGCACCGGGCTCACGCCGCCGGCGGGCGGCTCGCCGATGCCCGACATCCCGAACTGGTGCTGGCACGAATATGGCAACCGCGTCGGCTTCTGGCGGCTGCTGCAGGTGTACGACGAGTTCAAGATTCCCGGCGTGATGAACATCAATGGTGTGGCTGTGAATGCCTTCCCTGACATTGTGAAGGCTTGCGTCGATCGCAACTGGGAATTTGTCGGCCACGGCTACACCCAGCGCAACATGCAGAAGGTGGAAAACGAGCGCACCGACATCCGCAAATGCATCAAGGTGCTGGAAAATGCCACGGGCACCCGCCCGCGCGGCTGGCTCGGCCCCGGCCTCACCGAAACCTGGGAGACGCCCGATATTCTGGCTGAGGAAGGCTACGATTATGTCGCCGACTGGGTGCTCGACGACCAGCCGGTGTGGATGAAGACGCGCGGCAAGCCGATCCTCAACATTCCCTACACGCAGGAATGCAACGACGTCGCCATGATGCTGATCCAGCACCACAAGGCCTCGGAATTCTACGAGCGGGCGATGGACCAGTTCGAGCAGATCTACAAAGACGCCAAGGGTTCCGCCCGGGTGATGGCGATTTCGGTGCACCCCTACATCATGGGCGCGCCACATCGGGTGAAATATTTCCGGCAGATTTTCCAGAAAATCCGCAAGAAGAAGGACGTGCTGTTCTGGACCGGCGCGCAAATCGCGGACTGGTACAAGAAGGCCGGGCCGCAAGCGCCGTAGTCTGCGTCCTTTACCCTTTCTCCGCTCATCCCCGCGGTGTGAGCACAACTCAGCAACCTCCGCTCGCCCCCGCGTAAGCGGGGGTCCAGAGCAACAATTTCGGCCGTACCGGTGGCCCCTGTATCCCGCCTTCGTTGGAATGAACGGAGTTTGTGGCACGCGTTCACACAGCCGTCATGCCCGGCCTTGTGCCGGGCATCCACGTCTTTTATGCCTGTCAGCAAGTCAGACGTGGATGGCCGGGACGAGCCCGGGCATGACGACGGAGAAGCTTGAGCTAACCAATGGCCGCAGCAAAAATCACCGACAAGAAGACCATCGCCGAACAGACGGCGAAAATGTATCTCGATGTCGGTGCGGTCCGTTTCATGGAGGACAAGCCCTTCATCTTCACGTCCGGCTGGGCGAGCCCGGTTTACAACGACTCGCGCTGGTTGATCTCGTTTCCGCAAGTGCGCAGCGCGATGATGGATTTTGCCGTCACCACTATCGACCGTGATATCGGGCGCGACAAATTCGATACGGTGGCCGGCGGTGAGACGGCCGGCATCGCCTTTGCCGCCTGGGTGGCGGAGCGCCTGAACCTGCCGATGCAATATGTGCGCAAGAAAGCCAAGGGTTTCGGCCGCGGCGCACAGATCGAGGGCCAACTGCTCCCCGGCCAGCGCGTGCTGCTGGTGGAAGACCTCGCCACCGACGGCCGCAGCAAGGTAAATTTCGTCAAGGCGATCCGCGAGGCCGGTGGCACGTGCGACCACTGTTTCGTGATTTTCTTCTACGACATCTACCCCGAGGGAAAAAAAATCATGACCGACCTCGGCGTCACGCTGCACGCATTGACCACCTGGTGGGATGTGCTGGCTGTCGCCAAGGCGAGCGGCAAGTTCGACAGCAAGATGCTGGGCGAAGTCGAGAAGTTCATGAACGACCCGGCCGGCTGGTCAAAGGCGCACGGCGGCGTCGCGACCGCGGCGGAGTAAGTAGCACCGAGTTACACTCCGCTCATTCGCGCGTAAGCGGGAATCCAAAGTCAGAATCTGCAGCCCCTGGGTTCCGGCTTACGCGGGGACGAGCGAAGTTTGAGGACGCTGCAATACCTCTCCGACGTCATGGCCGGGCTTGGCCCGGCCATCCACGTCTTGCTTGCAGCGATGAAGAAAGACGTGGATGCCCGGCACAAAGGCGTGCGCAAGCACGCCGTCCTTCGGACGGCTATGGCCGGGCATGACAGAAAATGCGGCAACGCGTTTAGGTTGCCAGCTTCCGCTTCAATCGCGTCACAGCCAGATCGAGCGCCAACAAAAACCGCGATAGATCCTGACGACTTAAAGGCGCGGGCCCCCGCGTGACCGCACCGGCCGAGCGCAAATCGGTCAGCAAATCGCGCGTCGCCAGCGCCATACCGATCGAATCTTCCGTGAAAAGCTTGCCGGTCGGGCCAATCACGGTCGCGCCTCTTATCACGCAACGGTTCGCCAGCGGAATATCGGCGGTGACGACGATGTCGGTCTCCGCTGCGCGTTCGGCGATCCAGTCGTCTGCAATATCGGGGCCTTCGGCCACGATCACCCGCTCGATCATGTCGCTGCGCGGCACGTTCATAAAGGCGTTGGCGATCACATAAACCTTGAGGCCGTAACGCTCCGCCACCCGGTATATTTCCGGCTTCACCGGGCAGGCATCGGCATCGACAAAGATGCGAATTGTGTGCTGTTTGGCCTCTTCCATGACCTGCGCCGCCGTGATCCAATTCGGCAAAACAGCGCATGATCTCGTCCGGAACCGGTTCCCGTTGATCGGGATGATGCGCCGATGGAGGCATCAATGGCTAAGGCCCGCAAGAAAGTCCAGGCAAGGAAGTCTGCAAGCCGTAAATCCGCCCGGCGCAAGTCTAGCGTGCGGAGCCCCGTGAAAGCGAAAACAACCAAAGCGCGGCCGCAACAGAAATTCACCGTCAGCCATCACCGCGAGGAAGATTTCGACCACGGCCTGCGCGCCTATTCAGCCTATCGCGACCTCGGCATCGCGCCCGCTACCGGCGGCATGGTGCAGGCGCACGTCATCCGCATGACGAAGCCATTCACCGCAGACGAAGTTGCGATCCCCCACTATCACGATGTCGAATTCCAGATGGTCTTTGTGCTCAAGGGCTGGTTCAGCAGCGAATTCGAGGGCCAGGGCGTGCACACTTTCCATGCCGGCTCGTGCTGGATTCAACCACCAAAAATAAAGCACACAGTGATGGGATATTCCGACGATTGTGAATTGCTGGAAATCGTTCTGCCCGCAGATTTCAAGACGGTGACGTTGGATTAGGATTCCGCATCGCAGAGCGGCACTATATTTCCGCTCGTCCCCGCGAAAGCGGGGACCCAGGGCAACCCACTCTGAGTCCGTGGCACTGGATTCCCGCTGGAGCCTGCCCCCGCGCAGGCGGGAGCGGGAATGAGCGGAGTTTGTTGCGTCGGCGCGCCTTAACCGATCCGCATCAGCAACAACCCGCCCGTCACCGCGACAAAAATCACCGTGGTGGCGCCGAGTACGGTTGTGATGTGCCGCCAGCCGAGCCCGATGATGGTCTTCACCGACGTGCCGAGGCCGAGCGCGCCGATTGCCAGCAGCAGGCCCCAGGTCGAGACCTCCACCAATACGCTTTTCACGGGCGCGTACACCGGCACCAGCGATGGCGACAACGACACCGTGCTGTTCACAATGCACAACAATAGAAACACGATCGCAAACACCGGCACCGGCACGCGTGCCTCGCCGTGCCACATTCCTTGCTTTGTAAAATACCAGCCAACGCTGAGCACTACAGGGAGCAGCAGGAATACGCGAAATAACTTGACGATCACCGCCGTGTTGCCGACGGGGCCCGACACCGCATAGCCGGCGCCGACGACCTGCGCGACATCGTGAATCGTGCCGCCCAGCATGACGCCGGTGGTTTGCGCATCGAACCCTAGCAGGATGCACAGCGGCGGATAAACGAGCATCGCAAGCGTTGCGAGTGCATTGACGGCCACGACCACGAAGGCGATGTCCGCCTGCTTGCCTTTGTAGTCCGGAACAACGGTCGAGGTCGCGAGCGTCGCCGAGGCGCCGCATACCGCAGTTCCGACCCCGACCAGCGCGCCAAAGCCTGCCGCCTGCCCACTCCAGCGGGCGAACGCAAAACCCGAGGCAACCGTCGCCGCCATAGATATAACGATCAGGATCGCGGTCTCGGCGCCAAGCGCAGCGATATCGCCGAGCGCAACACGAAGGCCGAGCAACGCGACGGCCCAGCGTAGCAGCGTCTTCACGCAGAAATTCATGCCGGGCTGCACTGCTGCCCGTGCTGCCAGTGGATTGAGCGCAATGCCGACGACCAGTGCGATTACCATGTTGGGAATTGGCAGGAAACGCGCCACGTAAGGGGCCGTCACATAGCCGATAGCCGCGACAATCGCCGATAGCGCGACGCCCGGCGCAAGCGTGACCACAGCTGCCACGGAAGGCCGCAAAGCTTGCATATTTTCTGCTGTCACGCGGACTTCCCTATTGGCTTGCGGCGATTTTGGTGCCGGCCTGGCCGGCCTTGAGACCCGCAGCAACGGCCCCGGCGATTTGTGAAGGCGTATCGACAATGACGACGCCGGCGGCTTCCAGCGCGCGCCGTTTGGAGCCGTAGCTGCCGGCATTGCCAGTGACGATGGCGCCGGCATGGCCCATTTTCTTGCCCGGCGGTGCGGCAGCACCGGCGATGAAAGCGACCATCGGCTTGCGCATAGTTTTCGCGTACTCGGCCGCGCTTTCTTCCATCGCCCCGCCTATTTCACCGACAATGACGGCGGCATCCGTGCCGGCATCCTGGTCGAGCGCGACCAGCGCATCGCGCGTGGTGGTGCCGAGCATCGGGTCGCCACCAATGCCGATAAACGCCGATTGGCCGAGGCCGGCGCGTGTTAGGTTGAGGCACACAAGTGTACCCAAACTGCCGCTGCGCGAAATCACGCCGACGCCGCCGAGCCTAAACACGCTCGGCACGAAGGCCGGCATGATACCGACGAAACATTCGCCCGGAGTCACCAGACCCGCGGTGTTTGGCCCGACGATACGTGTGCCGTACTTTGCCGCCGCAGCGTGCATGGTCATCACGTCTTGCGCCGGGATATGTTCGGTGAGAACGACCAGCAATTTGATGCCGGCTTGCGCCGCCGACACCGCCGCTTCCTTTGCCATCGGCGGTGGAATAAACATGACGGCCACGTCGCCGCCGACTGTCGCGACAGCATCTGCGGTGGTTGCGAAAATCGGCACGCCAACATGAGTTTCGCCGGCGCGCTTCGGGTTGACGCCCGCCACGACGTTGGTGCCATAGCCGAGCATCTTCTCGGTCCAGAACGTGCCCTGCTTGCCGGTAATGCCGAGCACGATGACGCGATCTTTTTTGCGGACGATCATTGCGCTGCCTTCACCGCCGCCTGAATCGCGTCTTCCATGAAGTCGTAAGGCTCAATCCCGAGCTCGCTGCACACGAGCTTGACGGCTTCGACTTCGCCGGTGCCGTGAATCGAGAAAAAAACCGGCACCTTCGGTTTGAGCTTGTGCCAGGCCTTAACCACGCCTTCCGCCATCACGTCCGTGCGCGCGAACGCACCGCAGAAATTGATGACGAGGCTTTTCACCCCGGGATTGGATAGCACGAGGTCGAGCGCGATCTCGGATTTGGTATAGGCCTCGCCACCAATCTCCAGAAAGTTCGCCGGCTTACCGCCGTAGTGGCGGATCACGTCCATGGTGGTCATGGTCAGTCCGGCGCCGTTCGCCAGCACGCCGACATTACCGTCGAGCTGAATGAGCTTGAGGCCGGCCTCGGCGCCGCGATTTTCGAGCGCGGTCATGGCGCCGGCCGCACCGCCTTTGGCGATGTCCGTCTGGCGATAGATCGCTGCGTCGTCGAGCACGAATTTGCAGTCGAGCGCGACCACACGGCCATCGCCCAACAGCGCCAGCGGATTGATCTCCAGGAGCTCCGCATCGTGAGCGCAATACGCGACATAAAGTTGGCCGAGGATGCGCGCGATTTGCACTTCGGCGATACCGAGATTGAGGCCTGTAAGCATCCCGGCGACGTCGGCCGCTGAAGGTTTGCTGTCGATATCGATCAGCAGGCGGCGGATCGCGGCGGGCTTGGCTGCGGCGATTTCCTCAATGTCCATTCCCCCTTCCGTGGAGAACAGGATCAGCGGCTTGCGCGCCGCGGTGTCGTGCAGCACGGCGGCGTAAAACTCGCGGGAAATGTCGGCCTGTTCTTCGACCAGCAGCCGCTCGACCGTATAGTCGCCGATGCGCATGCCGAGAATTTGCGTGGCGGCGTTTTGGGCTTCTTCCGGTGAGCCGGCGCGCTTGATACCACCGGCTTTGCCGCGCTTGCCGGTGGGTACCTGTGCCTTGACGACGCATGGGCCGATTTTTGCGGCCGCCATCGCCGCTTCAGCCGCGCTGATGCACAGTACACCGCGCCCCACCGGGATTCCGGCGGGAACCAGGATCAACGATTTCGCTGCGTGCTCCTCGAAGTTCATGCGGTCACCACGGCGTCATTCGGTGCAAACGATATGCACCGATTTCTCCCGACCTCATGGGCCCCATCCTTCGAGACGCCACGCTTTGCGTGGCTCCTCAGGATGAGGCGACACAACAAAACGGGGGACTGAGCGAGCGCGCTGGCCATGCGTCACTTTCCGTATTTTTTCCAATACGCTCCGAACAATGCATCCTCGCTCGGCTTGTCTTCCGGGATGGTGGTGACAAGGTGGGTGATGTTGAGAAAATGCTTGTAGTTGAGGTTCTCGGTGATGCTGTTGCCGCCCCAGGTGCCGCAACCCATGCTGAGCGTAAAGTTGAGCCCGGAGTCGAAGCTACCCCCATTCGCAAACGTGTGCGCCTGATTGATCAAAACGCGCACGACGTCGGTTTCATCAGCAAGCTTGTGGCCGCGCGCAATGTCCTTTCTTTGCAAGCCGACCGAATGGCCACGGCCTTGATAGTTAAGAATTTCCCTG
>JBATYN010000455.1:0-8519 GCA_049674125.1 Pseudolabrys sp.
CCATGCATTTATCGCTAATTTGTTTCAAGGTTCATCGTCATGCATGACTCAAACATTCGCCTTCCGCTTCTGCTTCAGCCCATCGCTTTACGCGGCATTTTTTCGCGCAATCGCATCGTTGTTTCTCCAATGTGCCAGTACCAATCGAAGGACGGTGGTCCAACCGACTGGCATCTCGTCAATCTTGGAAAATACGCGATCGGCGGGGCGGGCATCGTATTCACGGAAGAGACGGCTGTGGAGGAGCGAGGCCGGAAAACGTACGAATGTGCGGGGATATATTCGGACGACCATATTCCCGCCTATCGCAGGCTCACCGATTTTATTCGCGGCCAGGGTGCACTTCCCGCAATGCAGTTGGGGCATGCGGGCCGCAAGGCATCCAGCGATGTGCCCTGGAATGATTTCAGGCCGTTGGACGACAGTGATGCGGCGCGCGGTTTCAGGCCGTGGATCGGAGTTTCCCCGAGCCCGGTCGCGGCTCCGCGGCCGGGGTCATCGACGCCGATTGAAATGTCGATAAGCGACATTGGCGACATGATGGACGTTTGGCGCGAGGCGGCGGTGCGAAGCGTCGATGCGGGCTTCGACATCTGCGAAATCCATGGTGCCCATGGATACTTGATCCACCAGTTTCTCAGCCCGCTTGCGAACAAGCGTAACGATGCTTACGGCGGAGACCTGAAAGGCCGCATGCGTTTCGCTCTCGAAGTTACCGAGACGGTGAGGGCAGTGTGGCCGCAAGACAGGCCGTTGTTTTTCCGGTGCTCCGCAACCGACGGACCGGGAGGCCATTGGACCATTGAGGACACGATTGTGTTATCGCGCGAATTGCGGGACCGCGGTGTTGACGTCATCACGTGTTCGTCAGGCGGTATAGCCGGGCCAATCAACACAGAAATCGTGCCGCGTGTGCCCGGCTACCATGTCGCATACGCGGAACGCGTCAGAAGGGAGGCCGGCGTCAAGTCTGTCGCCGTCGGACTGATTACCGAAGCGCGTCACGCGGAACAAATACTCAGCACAGGACAGGCGGATTTAATCGCACTGGCACGGGAGTTTCTTTACGATCCGCACTGGCCTGTCCATGCGGCCAAAGAACTGGGTATCGAGAACTATCTCGACATCCTTCCCTCCGGCCTTTCCTGGTGGCTGAAGCGCCGGGAAGAAGTGCGCCGGTTGAAACCCGGCTGAACGCAAGAGAATGGCAAGAGCAAATCCAATCATGGGAAGATCGTTATCGTGGTGCGCGGCCGCGGCAGTGCTGATTGTTGGAGCATTGTTCTCGCAGCAACCGGCGTTAGCGCAGTATCCGACGAAACCGGTCCATGTTGTCGTTCCGTATCCGGCAGGTGGTGCCGTTGACGCCTTTGCGCGCGTTTTGTCGCAGCGTCTGTCAGAAGTTTGGAAGCAGCAAGTCGTTGTGGACAATCGGCCCGGGGCCAGCACGATGATCGGTGCCGATCAGGTAGCGAAGTCGCCTGCGGATGGTTACACGCTTTTGTTGACCGCGGAATTGACCCTGGTGACGGTCCCGCACCTGCACGAAAAAATCCCGTACGATCCGCTCAAGGATTTTGCGCCCATCACAGCGCTGGTTTCCGCAACCCAGGCGCTGGTCGCCAATCCGGCGCTGCCGGCGTCGACTGTGAAGGAGCTTGTTGCCCTCGCCAAAAAACGGCCAGGTGAATTGTCTTATGGGTCGTTCGGCATCGGCTCCACCGGCCATCTCAACATGGAGATGCTGCAGGCCGCGACCGGCGTGCGCTTCAATCATATCCCCTACAACGGCGCTGGACCGGCGATGAACGATGTCATCGGCGGGCATATCGACTTCATGTTTGCGGCAATCAGCATCGTTAAAGGCAATGTAAAAGCCGGCAAGCTGCGCATGATCGGCGTTGGAAGCGATCATCGCAGCAGTGAATTTCCGGAGGTGCCGACCATTTCTGAGTCGGGTGTGCCGGGCTTCGAGGCAAAATCGTGGTTTGGTCTCGTGGCCCCGGCCGGCACACCAGTGGACATCATCAAAACGATCAATCGCGACGTGATAAAGGTCATTTCCGAACCAACCTTCCGCGAGCAATACCTGACCGCGCAAGGATTGGAGCCAATTCTCAATACGCCCGAACAGTTCGCCGCATTCATTCGCTCCGAGACGATCAAATGGGGCAAAGTCGTCAAAGACGCGAATATCGCGGTTATAAAGTAAAGCCTGCTGAAAAATTTGCCGGTTACGGCCGCGCCTTGGCACTCAGCCGCTGATCGAGACGAGCCATGTCGACGATCATGCGTTCATGCGTGCCGTTACCGATCTCTTCGATCTCGTCGCGAGCACTGACGTTGAATTCAATGCGGCGGCCGTCGACTTTTGTGACCACCGCCTCGGCGGTGACGCGGTGACCGGCTGGCGTTGCGGCGAGGTGACGGATATTCACTGCGGTGCCGACCGCGCTTTCGCCAGGGTCAAGATAGTCTCGCACCGCATTTAATGCCGCATTCTCCATGGCGGTTATCATCATGGGCGTTGCGAATACGCGCGGCAGCGCGGCGTCTTTGAATTGATTGGCGAGGTGCGCCGGCGCCACACGCAGCACGTAGGTTCCTTTTGCTCCCACGGGGATCGGCTGCATGACATCAACTCCCGGCACGTGGCACATGGTTGATTGCCGGCGCCAATACGACCAGCAATATTCCGCAAAGCGTTATTGGCAAGAACGCGAGACCCGCAATTCCGCTGAGGTCCCATGCCAATCCGCTGATGACCGGCACGATCACTGCGCAACTATAGCTGATCGTGAACATGGCCGCAGTCACCCGATGCACGTCGTCAGGCGGGCTCAAGAGTGGCGGAAGCGCCAGCACCAGGACTAGGATTGCGGCAGCAGCAAACCCTTGCAGCGTGGCGGCGGCCACGATCCAGACTCCGCTGCTAAATACGATGCCAATGGTTGCGATGACACACAGCAGCCCGCATACGATATAGGGCCAGACCTTGCGCTCCAGCCTGCCGGCAATCGCGAGCAAAATGAATGAGGCCGGGATTTGCCCGATATTCAACCCCGACAATGCGGCGCTGATCCATTCGCCTTGGCCGTTGCTTCTCAGATAATCGGGCAGGAAGGCATTGGTCGCGAAATAGGTCGCGTTGATAGTGCCGAGCATGATGCCGAGCCGCCAGATCAGCGAGTCGCGCCAGTCGGGCCACCAGCGGCGCCGCACCAGTGTCGAGGCATTCTTTGCGGGCCGCGGAGCCAGCACCATAAGGATAAAGGCAACGATTGCGACCGGCACGCTCCAGAACACAAAGCCCCGCTGCCAACTGCCTACAAGAGGCAGCACCAACGGAAGCATCAGCGCGACCGGTGCGATCTCCCCGATCAGAAGACCGTTGGTGTAAACGGCGGTGGCGAATCCGATGCGGTGTGGAGTCCATGCGCGGACAGCCGGCGGCATGGCCACCTGCATGATTGCGACACCGCATGCCATGGCAATGGTCGTTGCGTAGAGCCAGTTGACGTCCAGCATGGCGCCACGGAGCGCGCCAAAGATTGCGGTAACAGCAAGGCCAACAATCAATGCCGCACGAATTCCGAGCCGCGTTATGAACAGCGAGCCCGGCACAGCCGCGATGGCGAACAGCATCGACGGCAACCCGGTGAGGACACCGACCTGCGTCGCGCTGAGGTTAAGTTCATCGTGAATGAGAGGGATGACGGGTGGCACAGCTAAAATTGTGAATCGCAGGGCCGCGCCACTGAGCCAAAGCAGCAGAAGTGAGGTTAGAAAGCGCGCCCGCGACGAGGCGCCAATAGTCTCATTCATGTATGACGCCGATCTTGCAATTCCGAATGCGTGGCGAGTTCTCGGCGTACCAAGTCCAACAGGGAATCTTTCTTGAAATCGAAAATGATTCCACGAATGTTGAAGGCCTTGGCGGCGGCAATATCATCGGCTTTGTCGCCGATCAAGAAGCTGGACGCGACATCTATCGGCCATTCGCGCGCGGCTTGCTCCAACATTCCAGGTTCGGGTTTTCGGCAGTGGCAGCGTATTGCTAATGATTTGATGGTGCCTTCAGGGTGATGGGGACAGTAATAGAACGCATCGACATGCGCGCCCCGCGCGGCAAGACTGTCTTGCATATGGAGGTGGAGTGATTTCACAGCCGCGTCGTCGTAAAAACCGCGCGCAATGCCGGACTGATTCGTAACAACCAGGACGTAGTACCCGGCCTCATTCAGGAGCCGAACCGCTTCGGCCGCTCCATCAACCCATTCAAGCTGTTCCGGCTTGTATGTATAGCCGTGGTCGACATTGAGGACGCCGTCCCGGTCGAGAAAGGCAGCCGGCCGACGCACGCCCGCACCATGGGGATGATCACCGCCTCGGTTGTTTCTATCGATCATTCTGCTCGGGTCTGGGCGACTGAATTACGGGTTGTGGGCGGCGGCCTCGGTATCGGCTTCTGCCTTGGTGAGTGATTGTATTCGCAGGCCGCTCGCGATCCACACGATTCCGCCGGCCACGCCAACAACGAAACTTGCCGCGCCAAAGAGGATCGACAATGTAAGGCCGTCGCTTTGGGCAAGCCCCGCAAAAGCGAAGGCGACTATCATGCTGCTCTCGCGGACACCCCATCCTGCGATCGATATCGGCACTGTGGAAACCAGTAATACGGGAGGCATAAGGAACAGAACCTGCGGGAAACTGACGGGAGCCGCGATTGCTTTTATACAGCAATAGGCCGCGGTAATGGTGAGCACGTGAATCGCGATCGAGCATGCTAGGATGTAGCCGATCGAGCGTGGTGATCTGCAGATCGTTGCCGCGATTCGTGACGCTGCCGACAGATGGCGCGTCAACGCCCATCGATCGAACATTTGCCGAAATTGCGTTCCGATCAGCAAGAAGATCAACGCGCCCGCAACGGCGCCAAAACCGATCAACAACAAAGCTGCGCGCGCGATCGCATCATGGATGAGCTCGAACGTCCAGGGCAGGCAGGCAATGACAATAAGCGCCAGCGCGAACACGCCGACAATTCGATCGAGGAGTACGGAATAAGTCGCGCGCGCCCAACCGCCGCCCTTGCGCCCAAGAAACCATATTCGCGCGCCGTCCCCGCCGACTGTCGATGGCAGCACCTGATTGAAAAACGTGGCTATAAAACTGAGCTGTAGCGCCGGCGCATACGCCAAACTCACGCCGCATGCAGTGGCAATCTTGCGCCATCGGGCGGCGAGCAGCGCGATTTGAGCGGTCAGCAGTAAGAGGGCGAGGCCAATCCAACCCGGCTCGAACCGTTTCAAACGTTCGGCCAATACGCCGAAATTAACCCACCGCAGCGAAATATAGAGCAGCAGGATTGAGATTGCCGCCTTGGCCAGCAACAACAGTGTGCGGCGCATCGACGCGAAATCCTCAACACAATGAATGATTACTTGGGTTTGGCCGCAGGGCTTCGCACGCCCAATCTAATGATGCAAGTAGGGGTGCTTTCGCCGTGCGAGCCACCTCGTGCGGTCCCCATTGGCCTCGGCGAAACCAGAATCATTTACTGATACGATAGAAGATGCTTATTACTGGCCCGATAATAGATGCCTAGAAACGGTTGGGTTCCTGATGCATTTGCAGCAACGAGTTCTGGTTACCGGCGGCGCGGGATTTCTCGGCTCGCACTTGTGCGAGCGGCTCCTGGCGCAAGGCGCAGATGTCCTCTGCGTCGATAATTTTTTCACCGGCTCCCGGAAGAACATCGAGCATCTTCGAAACCACAAGCATTTCGAACTGACGCGGCATGACGTGACTTTCCCGCTCTACGTCGAAGTCGACGAAATCTACAATCTCGCGTGCCCTGCTTCGCCGATTCACTATCAGCGCGATCCGGTGCAGACGACGAAGACCAGCGTGCATGGCGCTATCAATATGCTTGGATTGGCAAAGCGCGTGAAGGCGAAGATTCTTCAGGCGTCAACATCGGAAGTTTATGGTGATCCGAATGTTCACCCCCAGCCGGAGGAATACTGGGGGCACGTCAATCCGGTGGGGCCGCGTTCTTGCTACGATGAAGGCAAGCGTTGCGCAGAGACGTTATTTTTCGACTATTGGCGCCAGCACAATTTGCGGATCAAGGTTGCGCGCATTTTCAACACGTATGGTCCGCGCATGCATCCGAATGACGGACGTGTGGTATCAAATTTTATTATCCAGGCTTTGCTTGGGCGTGAATTGACAGTCTACGGAGAAGGCACCCAGACACGATCATTTTGCTATGTGGAAGATCTGATTGATGGGTTGATGCGATTGATGGCGACCAAAGATCAGGTCACCGGTCCGATCAACATCGGCAATCCGACCGAGTTCTCGATGCTCGAGCTCGCAAAAACAGTCATTGACATGACTGGCTCACGGTCACGCGTTGTGCATCGCCCGCTGCCCGAGAATGACCCGCGGCAGCGCCGCCCGGAAATCTCGCGCGCGCAGGACCTATTGTCCTGGACGCCCCGCATCCAGTTGAAGGAAGGCCTGACTCGGACGATCGCTTATTTCGAAAACCTGCTCAAGGAAGGCGATGTGCGGTCAGTCCTGACCGCCGAGCCGACCGCCCGGCCATAGCGCCTTAATGTGTTCGGGCTTACATGGCTTTCGCGGGAAAACTCCGCACCGCTCGATAGCGACCACCCGCCTGCAAATTGGGCTGTTGCCCGGCCTCTGGAATTGATAGCTAAGTGGTTGGAAACCGGCCCAATTAACCCGTTGAGGGCGAGATCAGGGCCGGGCCGCAACAATTTGCTGCTATATTTGCGCGCTCCGGCGACGAGGGGATCCGTTGAATATTGCATCGACCAAAACGGCGCCGTCCGGTTCGACAGGTGCGAAGATCGCCGACGTGACCGTGGTCGGTGGTGCCGGCCATGTCGGTATTCCCCTCGTGCTGGCTTTTGCGGAGGCCGGTCTGACGGTCAACGTCAACGATCTCAATGAAAAGGCGCTCGCGACTCTGAAATCGGGCAAATTGCCATTCATCGAGCATGGCGCAGCGCCGCTCCTCGCCAAGGCGCTTGCCGGCAATAAATTACTCTTCACGTCGACGCCCAACGCGATCAGCCGCACCGGCCCGGTGGTTGTCACCATTGGCACGCCGGTCGATGAATTTCTCAATCCGGTGCAGTTGGAGGTGCAGCGCTGTATTGACGGCCTGCTGCCGCATATTACGGACGAGCAATTGCTCATTCTGCGCTCGACCGTCTATCCAGGAACGACCGATTGGCTGCACGACTATCTCAAACGGCTTGGCCGCAAGAATCGGGTCGCGTTCTGTCCAGAACGTGTGGTGCAAGGTTATGGCATCAAGGAATTGCGCGAGATGCCGCAGATCATCAGCGCCACATCTCCGGAAGCTGAAAAAGAAGCAATCGCGATATTCGGGCGGATTGCGCCCGAGGTCGTCGTGGTAAAACCCATCGAGGCCGAATTCGCGAAACTCTTCAACAACGCCTACCGCTACATCGAATTCGCCGCCAGCAATCAGTTTTATATGATAGCGAAATCGGCGGGGGCCGATTTCAAATCAATCATGCGCGCGATGAAACAGAATTATCCGCGTGCCAAAAGTTTCCCGGGGCCCGGCTTCTCGGCGGGCCCGTGCTTGTTCAAAGACACAATGCAACTCGCTGCCTATGCACGCAATCAATTCGGGCTGGGCCATGCAGCCATGCAGGTGAACGAGGGACTCGTTTTGCAGCTGGTCGACGACCTGCGGCGTGCTTATGACCTTTCCGAGATGACTGTCGGTCTTTTGGGCATGGCTTTCAAAGCCGAGATCGATGATACGCGTGCATCATTGAGCTACAAGCTCAAGCATACATTAGAAATGTGCGCACGGAACGTTCTCACCACCGATCCATTCGTTACGATAGATCCGAATATTCTTCCTTTCGACCAGGTCGTCGCGCGCAGCGATATTTTGATCCTGTGCACCCCGCATTCCGTCTATGCGGAAGCCGACCTCAAGGGAAAACCCGTCGTTGATGTTTGGGGCTTTCTCAAGAACGCGAACGTTGTGTCCTGAGCATGATACGGCCTCTCAGACTCACGCCGCGCCAGATTTTGATCGTGCTGCACGATGTCTTTGCCACTGCGGCAGCGGTCCTCGCCACATTTTTCATTCGCTTCGAAGGTGCCGCGCTGGATGAGCGGCTGCACGGGCTCGTGCTCTTTTTGCCGTTCTTTCTGGTCTACGCGGCGGTTGTTTACCTCATATTGGGTTTGCATCGAAACAAGTGGCGTTTCACGTCGGTTCCGGATCTCTACAATCTCTTTCGCGCCTCGACCATTCTGGCCATTTCGCTGCTAGCTCTCGATTATGTTCTGCTGTCGCCAAATTTCTACGGCACATTCTTTTTCGGCAAGATCACCATCCTGCTGTACTGGTTCGCGCAGATGTTTTTTCTGGGCGGCCTGCGGATCGTCTATCGCTACTTCCACTACCGTCGAACGGTCCAGCGCGCGAAGGT
>JBATYN010000456.1:0-1921 GCA_049674125.1 Pseudolabrys sp.
GCTCGCGAGGCCAATGTGGGCGGCGAAATCATTTGTACGGTGTTCTAATGTCGCGCATCGGAAACAAGCCGGTCGCAGTCCCCACAGGCGTCACCGCCAATGTGGAAGGTCAGACCGTCAAGGTGAAGGGTCCGAAAGGCGCTCTTCAGGTCGTTGTGCATGACGACGTTACGGTCGCGCTGGACAAAGGCGCAATCAAGCTCGAGCCGCGCGGCGAGAGCAAGCGCGCGCGTTCGATGTGGGGTACCTCACGGACCTTGGTCGCAAACCTGGTGTCCGGTGTCACCAAAGGCTTCGAAGAGAGGCTGGAGATCACCGGCGTAGGATATCGCGCCGCGGTGCAGGGCAAATCGCTGCAGTTGCAGCTCGGCTTTTCGCATGACGTGAACTTTCCGATCCCGGAAGGCATTGCGATTGCGACGCCGAAGCCGACCGAGATCGTGGTGACCGGCATCGACAAGCAAAAGGTCGGGCATGTTGCCGCCGAAATCCGGGGCTTCCGCCCGCCCGAGCCTTACAAAGGCAAGGGCGTGAAATACGCAAACGAGTACATCTTCCGCAAGGAAGGGAAGAAGAAGTAGAGGACGCGCGATGTCGAGATTAACTGACCGAACTGCGCGACGAACGGCGACGGTGCGCCGCAAAGTCAAGTTTGCAGCCGGCACCAGCGGCCGTGCGCGGCTATCCGTGTTCCGCTCGTCGAAGCATATCTACGCGCAACTCATCGATGATGTGAAGGGCGCGACCCTCGTTACGGCATCCTCGCTTGAGAAGACGATGCGGGAGGGTGCAAAGACTGGCGCCAATATTTCGGCGGCCAAGGCAGTCGGTAAGTTGATTGCCGAACGCGCCAAGGAAAAGGGAATCAAGGACGTCGTGTTCGACCGCGGCGGTTATCTCTATCACGGACGCATCAAGGCGCTGGCTGATGCTGCGCGTGAAGGCGGCCTTAACTTCTAACGGAGTGCATCATCCCGAAAAGTGGAAACGGTTTTCGGAGAAGATGATGCGCAAAGGAAACGGACTGGTCACATATGGCACATGAACCTCGACGAGATCGTGAGCGCGGCGGCCGCGACCGCGATGACCGCGACAGCGAGTTCACTGACAAGTTGGTGCACATCAACCGCGTGGCCAAGGTGGTCAAAGGCGGCCGGCGGTTCGGCTTTGCCGCGCTGGTCGTTGTCGGCGACCAGAAGGGCCGGGTCGGCTTCGGCCATGGCAAGGCGCGCGAAGTTCCGGAAGCAATTCGCAAGGCGACGGATGCAGCCAAGCGCAGTCTGACGCGCGTTCCGCTCCGCGAGGGCCGGACGCTGCATCACGACGTGCTAGGGCGTCATGGCGCCGGCAAAGTCTTTCTCCGTGCCGCGCCTCCCGGAACCGGCATCATCGCCGGCGGTCCGATGCGTGCGGTGTTCGAGACGCTTGGCATGCAGGACGTCGTTGCAAAGTCGCTCGGCTCGTCCAACCCCTACAACGTCGTGCGTGCGACGTTCGATGCGCTCAAGCACCAGGATTCACCACGCTCGGTCGCATCTCGCCGCAATATCAAGGTCTCCACCTTGCAGTCGCGCCGTCGTGATGGCGATGCGGAAGCGGCGGCTGACTAAGGAATTTAGAGCATGGCTCAGGCACAGAAGACCATCAAGGTTGAGCAGGTGGGCAGCCCGCAACGGCGCCATCACGATCAGCGAGCGACGCTGATCGGCCTCGGCCTCAACAAAATCGGTCGCACACGCGATCTGCCGGACACGCCGGCAACCCGCGGGATGATCCGCAAGGTACAGCATCTCGTGCGTGTGGTCGCCGACGCGAAGTAAGAGGACGGAACGATGAAACTCAACCAGATCGCCGACAGGCCGGGCGCGCGAAAGAATCGGATGCGCGTCGGGCGCGGCATCGGCTCGGGCATGGGCAAGAC
>JBATYN010000457.1:0-7851 GCA_049674125.1 Pseudolabrys sp.
CGACGGCGCAAACGGCCTCACCCTGCCAGCAGGCCCGCTCGATCGCGATCGGCGCCTGCGGCGCGGATTTCAGGCCCTTTAGATGCGTGAGCACACCGACCCACGGCGTCATGACTTTTGCAAGCTCGGGCCCGGTTACGACTGCGATGACCCCTGGCGCTTTTTTCGCGGTCTCGGCGGCGATCCCGGCAATGCGTGCGTGTGCGTGTGGGGAGCGCACGTAAGCGACATGGGCCATGCGCGGAAGGGTTACATCGCTGACATATTGCCCGCGGCCTTGTGTCAGCCGATGCAAATTCGGTCGTGGGACAGAACGGCCAATGTATGAATTCGGCCGGTCCAGTGCGCTCAGGATCGGCGGTGAGTCATCTGTGATTTTCATGATGTCACGCTACATTCCGCTCGTCCCCGCGAAAGCGGGGGGTCATTTTTTCGCTCCCGCGCGCACCTGTGCCACCGCCTCAACCGCATCAACGATGGCGTGGTAGCCGGTGCACCGGCAGTAGTTGCCCGACAGGTGCTCGCGAATATCGGCGCGGCTGGGGACGCCACCGCGCTTGAGCAAATCCTGCGCGGCAGCGATCATCCCGGGCGTGCAATAGCCGCACTGCAGCGCATTACGCTGTTCGAACGCCGCTTGCAGGTCGGCAACTTCGCCGGAGTCCGACATTCCTTCAATCGTCTCGACCGCGGCGCCGTCACATTGCACCGCGAGCATCAGGCAACCGCGTACGATGTCACCGTTCACCCGTACGGTGCAGGCGCCGCAAACGCCGTGCTCACAGCCGACATGGCTGCCGGTGAGTGCGAGGTCATCTCGCAGGAAATCGACCAGAGTCTTGCGCGCGTCAACGCGCTCCTGCACGCGCTCACCATTGACGGTGAAGGAAATATCGAGAGCCAGGTCACTCATGCCTCTCTCCCGTCATGGCCGCGCCTCCAGCAATTGCTTGGCCACGCGGCGGAGCAGCACGCCCGCCAGATGCTTCTTTACTTTTGCGGTCGCTTGAACGTCATCGTGGGGCTCAAGATCAAGTGCGGCGACCGCCGCATCGATATTGCCCTGCGCCAATGCCGCCTCGGCTTTTTTCGTGCGCACCGGCGTATTGCCGACGCCAAAATAGGCGAGCCGCACCTCGGCAAGCCCTTGGCCATCGGCGCGCGCACAGGCCGCAAGGCCCACGATTGCGTAGTCGCCGTGGCGCCGCGCCAGTTCAGCAAATCCGACCCGGGTATCCTTGTTCGCAGCCGGCACGCGAATGGCGGTGAGCACCTCTTGCGGCGCGAGTGCCGTCTCGAACAGCCCTTTGAAAAAGTCCTGCGCCTTGATTGTGCGTTTGCCTTTGGGGCCCGTCGCGTCGATCTCGCCGTCAAGCGCCAGGAGACACGCCGGCAGTTCAGCGGCGGGATCGGCAAAAGCGATCGAACCGCCGAGCGTCCCGCGATTGCGGATGGCGGGATGACCGATGTGCGGCATGGCGAGTGCAATCAAAGGCGCGTGCTTGGCGACCGTATCCGAACGTTCGGCCTGGCTGTGCCGCGTGAGCGCGCCGATTTCGACTGCGCCGTTTTTAACCGAAATGCCGTCGAGGCCGCCGATGCCATTGATATCGATCAACAGGCTCGGCGCAGACAGCCGCATATTGAGTGTGGCGATGAGGCTCTGCCCACCGGCCAAAAGCCGCGCATCCTTGTCTGCCAGAAGCGTAACTGCCTCTTCGAGCGAACGTGCCTTTTTGTATGCAAACGGCGACGGCTTCACGCGTCCTCCCCATTCTGTTGCCGGCGCTTGATCTCCCGGACATGCTTTTCGGGATCACGCGCAGGCTTTTTTCTCATTGTGACCGGGAACGCCGGGAGGTCAATGCAGGCGGGGTACTCGCGATCCGCCCGCGTGCCGCGTATAAGAGCCGCACAAAATCCAGGGAGAGACCAGTGCCGAAGGAATTCGAAGGTAAAGTCGTTGTGGTCAGTGGCGGCAGCCGCGGGATAGGCAAGGCAATTGCGACCGGGTTTGCCCGCGAGGGCGCGCAACTCGTGCTGGCCGCAGCGAGCTCAGAAAATCTTGCCACCGCAGCCAAGACGATGACCGGTGGACCACCTCCGGTTACTGTCGCCGGTGACCTCCGCACACTCGCGGGCTGCGAGCAGCTGTTCAAAACGGTCAACGATAAATTCAAGCGCTGCGATGTGCTCGTTAATAACGCGGGCGCGACCCGCGGAGGAAATTTCTTCGATTTGCCCGACGACGCATTTGTCGACGGATTTGCACTGAAGTATTTCGCGGCCGTGCGGCTCTCGCGGTTGTTCTGGCCGCTGCTGAAGGCTGCCCGTGGCAGCATTATCAATATTATTGGCGCCGCGGCGCGAACGCCGGGACCGGATTTCCTGGTCGGTGGCTCGGTTAATGCCGCTTTTGCGAATTTTGCCAAAGGTCTCGCGACGATCGGCAACCGCGACGATGTGAACGTGAACGTCATCCACCCCGGCATGGTCGAGACTGACCGTGTCGTCACGTTGTTTCAGCAATTTGCCAAAGCCAACAATACGACACCGGAGGAAGCCCGCAAATCCAACCTCGCCAAGAGCGGCGCGCGTCGTATCGGCCAGCCCGAAGATGTTGCCGAGCTCGCGTTGTTTCTGGCGCGCCCGCAGTCGCGTCATATCCAGGGCGCGGCCATCATGGTCGACGGCGGTACCACCACAGGGCTGTACTGAAATCCGAACACCGTTCGTCCCCGTCAACGGGTCCGCGCAAAGCGCGGCCCGATGATAAACTCCGGCGGGGACGGGAATGAGCGGTGCTCATGCGGCTAAATTACTTCAACCGGCGATCTTCTTCACGATATCGATCGCACGGCGCAGCAGCGTTTCGGACGCTTCCGGCGTGCGGAACGCTGCATGCGCCGACAGCGTCACGTTGTCGAGTTTTGCTAAAGGGTGCGTGGGCGGTAACGGCTCATTGTGAAACACGTCGAGGCCGGCGTGGCGGATTTTTCCGCTTTTGAGCGCCGCGATGAGGGCGGCCTCGTCGGCAAGCGCCCCACGCGCGGTATTCACGTAGATGACACCCTTTTTCATTCGCGCGATCCGTTCGGCGGAAAGAAAGCCGCGCGTCTCATCGCCGAGCGTGAGATTCATCGACACCACGTCTGCGCGGGCGAGCAATGTGTCGATATCCACCAGCGGCACGTCAATCTCAGAATGCCTGGTGCGGTTCCAGCCGATCACGTTCATGCCCATGCCCTTGCCGATGCGTGCCACCTCGCGGCCGATACCGCCGAGCCCGATCACGCCGAGCGTCTTGCCAAGAAGTTGTACGCCTTCGTGCGGGGTCCAGACTCCGCCACGCACCTCGCGATCCATGCGGGCAAGGTCGCGTGCGCAGGCCCACAGCAACGCAATCGTGTGTTCGGCCACAGCAGTGTCGCCATAACCTTTGATGATGTGCACTTTGATGCCGCGCTCGTTGAGTTCGGCGACATTCATGTAGCTTGCCGGGCCTGTCCCGAGGAAAACGATGTGCTTGAGTTCCGGGCACTGGGCTACCAGCGGCGTCGGCATGTATGAGTGATCGTCGATGGCGATATCATAGCCGCCGATGATGCGCGGCAGGTCGTCGCGCGCAAATGCTTCGCGGTTGACATCGATGGGTGGATCGCCCGGACGGGCGACTCTTTCCCATACCGGGGCCAGCTGATCATTGCAGTCGAGAAAAATGGATTTCATGCGTGTCTTGTTCCGCGCTGTAATTTCATTTGCCACAAGGGGAGGTGGTAATTGTGAGAAATGGTCGCATCAGGCGGCGCGCCGCAAGCGTTGACGGCGCGCGATACGCAGAATACATGCAGCGGGCGCCGCACGCAGCACCTGCTGCCGCCTTTCTGCCGCCCGCACCGACGCGGCCATACCCGGGAAACTGAATGAAACTTGCAACTTTTAAGGTGCGCGGGCGCGACAGTTTTGGCGCCGTCGTGGGCGAGGGCGTTGTCGATCTGAAAACCCGCATGGCCCCCAAATACTCCAGTGTGCTCGATCTGCTTCGTGGAAATGGTCTTGACGCGGCGCGCGCCGCTGCAAGCGGTGTGCGTGCAGACTTTCCGTTGAGCGAGGTTGAGTTCCTGCCGCCGATCGCGCATCCGGAGAAGATCCTTTGCATCGGCATCAACTATGCCAATCGCAACGTGGACTATGGCGATCAGGATGTGCCGCAGTATCCCAGCATGTTCTTCCGTACGCCCGGGTCGCTGGTGGGCCACGACAAGCCAATTGTGCGGCCGCGAGAGTCCGAGCAACTCGATTATGAAGGCGAAATCGCGCTGGTGATCGGCCGCGGCGGGCGACGGATCGCGCAGAGCGAGGCGCTCGGGCATGTGGCCGGCGTGACCTTGTGCAATGAAGGCACCATTCGCGACTGGATGCGCCACGGCAAGTTCAACGTCACGCAAGGCAAGAATTGGGATGCCAGCGGTAGTATCGGACCGTGGATCGTGACAACCGATGAAATCGATCTCGCCAAACCGTTGCACATAACTGTTAAAGTGAACGGCGAATTGGCCCAGGACGACACGACCGCAAGCATGATCAAGTCATTTCCCGAACTGATCGCCTACGTAAGCACATTCACGTCTCTCAAGGCCGGCGATGTGCTCATCACCGGAACCCCCGTGAAGCTCAAGCGCGGGGAGCCGGCGGTTTGGCTAAAGCCCGGTGATACGGTCGAAATCGCGGTGCCGGAGATCGGTGTGCTGCGCAATACGGTGGTGGCGGAACCATGAGCAAAGAGTACGCCGAGCCATGAGCAAAGAGTTCGCCGAGTCATGAGCAAAGAGCACAAAGCCGTATGTATCATCGCCTGGCCCGCCGGCCACTCCCGCTCACCGTTGATTCACAATTACTGGATCAAGCAGCACAACCTTGATGCCGAATACCGCCGCGAAGCGGTGCCGCCGGAAAAATTTACGGAGTTCGTGAGGAACCTGCGTGCGAACGGGTATGTCGGCGCGAATATCTCGGTCCCTCACAAAGAGGCCGCGCTCACAGTTTCGGAACCGGATGATCGTGTGCGTGCGGTCGGGGCAGCCAATACGCTCTGGTATGACGACAATAAGCTGCGCTCGACCAATACCGATCTCGAAGGGTTCCTTTCAAACCTCGATGCTGCGACGCCAGGCTGGGATCGCGGATTATCGACCGCCGTTGTACTTGGCGCGGGCGGTGGTGCGCGCGCCGTAATTTTCGCGCTGCTCGCCCGCGAGGTGGGCCGCGTCTATGTGATCAACCGGACCGAGGCGCGCGCAATCGCTCTGCGCAAGAAATTTGGTGCCCGTGTGCAGGTCGCCCGTTGGGAGGAGACCACCGGCCTGCTCGGCGGTGCAGGCCTTTTGGTCAATACCACCACCCTTGGCATGGTTGGGCAGCCACCACTGGAGTTCAATTTGCGGTGCCCACCGTCGCTGGTGGTCGCCGACCTGGTCTACGATCCGCTGGTGACCGGGTTGCTGGCGTTGGCGCATGCGCGCGGTCTTCGCACCGCCGATGGCCTCGGAATGCTGCTGCACCAGGCGGTGCGGGGCTTTGAGTTGTGGTTCGGCGTACGCCCGAAAGTGACTGCGGAACTGCGCGCGCTGGTCGAGGCCGATCTCCTCAAGAAAAAGTGAGGAATAACCTGACATGATTGGGGTTATTCGCCTGACTGCACCGGCCTTGCCGGAACCAGCTTGGGAGGAGTTACGTAATGTACAAACCGAATATGACACGGCGGGCGCTCGGCGCCGCTGCCATTGCTTTATTTTTCGCAACCACTGCTGTCGCGCAGCAGCCGACCCGCATTCGGGGCCAGATCGAAAAGGCCGACGGCGGCATGTTCGCGTTGAAGACGCGTGATGGCGCCATGGTCGATGTGAAGGTTGCGGACGATGCGCGGGTCGCCGCGTTGGTCAAGGCTTCGCTCGCCGACATCAAGGCCGACAGTTTCATTGGCGTCGCCGGCATGCCGCAAGCCGACGGCAGCATTGAAGCGTTTTCGGTTCACATTTTCCTGCCGGCGCAGCGGGGCGTTGTGCCTGATCGGCACGGACCTTGGGATGCGAAGCCCGGCAGCACGATGACGAACGCTGTTGTTGAAAGCAGCGTTACTGAAAAGAGTGGTCAGGTATTGATGGTGAAATACAAGGATGGCGAGAAGAAAATTGTCGTGACCCCGACAACGATCATCACGGCAGTTGCGCCGGGCAACAAGGATGAGCTCAAGCCGGGTGCGCAGATCATCATCATGGCATCGGACAAGCAGCCGGACGGTTCAGTGCTGGCCAAGACGCTCTATGTCGGTCGCAGTCTCACACCGGCGATGTAATCCAATGATTATCAAACTCACTTCCTCCCTTGCTTTCTTGCTGCTCGCGATTGTCGGGGCGGGCGCGCAGCAGCAAACCGTTCGCGTTACCGGCGAAGTCGAAAGTTTCGACGGTCACGTGCTTGCGGTCAGGTCTGACAAACTCGGCGAGGTTAAAGTCAATCTCGCCGCCAATTCCACCGTGTTCGGCGTGGCCGAGGCGACGCTCGCTGATGTCAAGCCGGGTTCCTATATCGGTGTCGGCGCGATGCCGCAGCCGGATGGAAGCCAGCGTGCACTTCAGGTGACGATTTTGGCCGAGTCTCAGCGTGGATTGAGTGAGGGTCACCGGCCGTGGGATGCGCGGCCGAATAGTACGATGACCAACGGTACCGTCGATCAGACTGTCGCCAGCGTCGATGGCCAGGTGGTGATGGTTAAATACAAGGACGGTGAAAAGAAAATTGTAGTGCCGCCCGATGCCATCATCCGCGCTTATGTGCCGGGCGACAAGAATGAGCTCAAGCCCGGTGCGCGCATTGCGATCGTGCGTGCGATCAAGAAACCCGACGGTGCGTTGGAGGCCGATCGCGTTAATGTTGGACGCGGCGAAGTGGTGCCGCAGTAGCCCGCCGCGTCGGTGCATGCGCCGAGCCGCGCGCGGGCACATCGAGATCGCCGGCAAGTTCGGGCATTTCCCGCATGAGCCTCACGAGGCGGCTGTGGCGTCCGCCGAGTGCGCGCGCCTCGCGCTGATCCTCGATCGGCCGGCGCACTTCGTCGCAACGCGCCAGGCCGTCAATTTCGGCGCCGTGTTCGGCCAGCCGCGCCAGAAGGTACGTGAGATCCTCCAGCTGCGCGGCGACCACGTGAATGACGCCCGATTCTTCCTGCACGAGGCCGGTAACCGCCACATAGCGTGCGTTTAAGACCACCGGGCGCAGACGCTCGAATACCTTCGGCCATACGATCACATTGGCGACGGCGGTTTCGTCTTCGATGGTCATGAACACGACGCCGTTGGCCGAACCCGGCCGCTGCCGGCAGGTGACCAGCCCGGAAATGCGCGCGCGCGTGCCGGAAACTATGCGGCGCAGAGTCTCGTTGCGGTTGATGCCCCGGGCATGGAGATCGGGGCGCAGGAATTGCGCCGGATGTGCTCGCAGCGAAAGGTGCAGAAAACGGTAGTCATTGATGACCTCCTCGCCGATCGGCATCGGTGGCAGATGCACGTCGGGCTCGCGTGAAACGATGCGTGCCGGAACTGCGCCTCCATTGGCAAACAGCGGCAGGTCGTCGTCGCGGTCGCCGACGCGGCCAAGCGCCTTGGCCGCCCACAGCGCATCGCGGCGGGTAAGGCCGAGCGAGCCAAATGCGTCGGCATCGGCCAGACGTTCCAGCACGCGCGGAGAAAGTCCGGTGCGCAGCCAGACATCGCGCACCGAATCGTAAGCAGAGAAAATTTCTGGCTCGTCATGCCCGGCCTTGTCCCGGGCATCCACGTCTTCAGTTATCTC
>JBATYN010000458.1:0-3511 GCA_049674125.1 Pseudolabrys sp.
AGCAAAGTTACATCCTCAGCAAAAAAGAACGACGGTGGGAATGGTGGCTTCATCAAAATCGAGGGGATCAAAGGAGAGTCCAAAGACAAAGATCACGGGTCCGTCGGAAACTAACAGAGCGGGGCAATGCTGCCGCTCGTTGCCCATTGTCATTCACGGTCCTCTGTAGGAAAACCGAACTGACCGAACCTCGTGCTCTTCTTCGTACTTGTCGGTGAAAATTACGTCGCAAACGAACGGTTCGCGGCCACGGCAGATGGCTGGGAAAAACATGAAGTCCGCGGTAACCTCAGACATCGTCTCAGCAAGGATCGGGTTCTTCATGCCAAACTCTCGATGGTCGCTGTCGGGTCACAGCCAACACATGCGAAAATTCTGCCTCGTGGCCATCAAGTCGAGCACGCAATAACACCACGTTTCGTCCCGAAATGTTTGTGACGTGGCAGTGCCCATGAACCTGCGTCCCGTGTCGGTCTCCCGCCTTCGTTGGGCTCCATAAGCTTTGACGATCCTACTGTGCCAAACGGAGAGGTCGTTCGACCAAAGCTTTTTTCCTCGACCAAATTTTTGATACTAGCCGCTGGAGTGGCGCGATCCCCCACCTAAGAAAACCCCACACGACTCCAACAATTGCGCCGCCGCCGACAACTATCGTTTGCCAGTAACCGAGTAGTTCCGCTGACTTTTTCCAAAATAGGGGATCGAGCCAATCCATAAAAGTTTATCCGGGTATATTGGACATCTGTTGGACACGTCCGACCGGCAATCACAGAAAGTATTGATTTCATTGGCGCGCCCTACGGGATTCGAACCCGTGTTACCGCCGTGAAAGGGCGGTGTCCTAGGCCTCTAGACGAAGGGCGCAGCAACAAGTTCGGGGATATAAAGAGCTTCTCTGTCAGCGGCAAGAGAATGGCTTACCACTTGCCAGTATTTGGCATCGACTTCCACGGCTCTTGCGCCGGGCGTGCGGCGCCTTTCTGCAGCAGTTCGATGGAGTGCTTGTCGGGTGAACGCACGAAGGCCATCACGCCGTCGCGGGGCGGGCGATTGATTGTTACCCCGGCCTTCATCAGCCGATCGCAGGTGGCGTAAATATCGTCGACCTCATAGGCGAGATGGCCAAAGTGTCGGGCTTCCCCGTAATCTTCAGTGTCCCAGTTGTAGGTAAGTTCCACTTCGGGGCCAGGCCGGCCGGACTTTTTGCTCGCCTCAACCAGTTTTTCGTCCTCTGAGCCGGCAAGAAAAACGAGCGTATAGCGATTTTTTTCGTCCACCCGACGGCGGGTTTCTTTCAGGCCGAGCTTGTTACAATAGAAATCGAGCGCAGCGTCGAGATCGCGAACGCGCAACATAGTGTGTAGATATCGCATAGGCTAATCCTCACTCAGTGGCCAATAGGCAAACCTACTATACAGCATGATCGCCGCCGATCTCTCAATCGCGGTCTCCCGCCTGCGTCAACTGTTTGAAGACGCACGGACGATCGTCCCATTTACCGGCGCGGGTATCTCGACGGAGTGCGGGATTCCGGATTTTCGTTCACCAGGCGGTCTATGGACTAAAAATCAGCCCATCCCATTTGACGCGTTCGTAGCGAGCCGTGAGATGCGCGACGAGTCCTGGCGCCGGCGGTTTGCTATGGAAGAGAGTTTTGCCAGAGCAAAACCGGGCCGAGGGCATCGCGCGCTTGCGACGCTTTATCGTAGCAACAAGGTACCGGCCCTTATCACCCAGAATATCGACAACCTGCACCAGGCATCGGGCGTAGCGGCAACGGACGTCGTTGAATTGCATGGAAATACGACCTACGCAGTTTGCCTCGACTGCGCAAAACGCTACGAACTATCGTGGGTTCGGGACAAATTCGAAGCTGGTCAGCATGCCCCCGATTGTACCTGCGGTGGTTACATCAAAACCGCGACTGTTTCGTTCGGTCAGGCGATGCCGCAGGCCGCGATGCAGCGTGCTGAAGATCTGACCAAGGATTGCGATCTATTTCTTGCGGTCGGCTCTTCTCTAGTTGTGTGGCCCGCTGCCGGGTTTCCCTTGATGGCGAAGCGTCATGGCGCGGTTCTCGTTATCATCAATCGTGAGACCACCGAGTTCGACGATGTCGCTGATTTGGTCGTGCGCAACGATATCGGAGATGCGCTCGGTCCGTTTATTGACCCTGATTCGTAGCGCGTTGTGCTGTGTATAGAGCTGTGTGCAAGCACATTTTGCTCTTTGCCGTTTAAGGCCCGGTGTTATCTTCGATTCCACAAGATTCGTCGAAGCGCCCATTAAGAGGCGCCAGCAAGGCGGCGGCGCGGCGTCATGGCGTCGGACGGGATCGAATCGAAAATGTCTGGGACCAATCTCCGGTCAGGAACCGTCAGAGAAATCGTCGATGAGACGGCGACCAATCTCATCGAATTGACCGGTGTCATCAAATGGTTCGATGTCTCCAAGGGATTTGGGTTCATCGTCCCAGACAATGGAATGCCCGACATCCTGTTGCACGTGACCTGTCTGCGCCGTGATGGCTTTCAAACCGCGTATGAGGGAGCGCGTGTAATCTGCGAGGTGTTGCAGCGCCCTAAGGGGCTGCAGGCCTTTCGGGTCGTGTCGATGGACGAAAGTACAGCGGTACACCCGGCGCAAATGCCGCCACCGCGCACCCACGTCACGGTGACCCCTACAAGCGGCCTCGAGCGGGCTCAGGTAAAGTGGTTCAACCGCCTGCGCGGGTTTGGTTTTCTCACCCGTGGCGAAGGGACGCCCGACATATTCGTGCACATGGAGACCCTGCGCCGTTACGGCATTGCCGAGCTCAGGCCGGGCCAAACAGTTCTGGTCCGCTTTGGACCCGGGCCGAAGGGCCTTATGGCGGCTGAAGTACGCCCTGATGGCGGCCCGCTCGGTCTCGCCTCACACTAGGTAATTTTTCGATTGCCGCTGGAGCATGAGCCGCGTAAAGGCGAGGCTATGCGTGCTTTTAGTTGTATTGCCCTGATCCTCCTTGGTTTGTTCTTCACAGGCGGCGCCGGCCGGTCGGCCGGCCAACAAACGATTGAGATCGCCAGCAAAACTGGCGTTCACATGTTTTCGGTCGAAATCGCCGACAATGACGCCGAGCGGGAAAAAGGACTTATGTACCGCAAGGAATTGCCGGAAGGACGTGGAATGCTGTTCGACTTCCATCGCGAGCAGGACGTCAGCTTTTGGATGCAGAATACCTACATCCCGCTCGACATGCTCTTTATCCGCGCCGATGGAAGCATTTTGCGTATTGCAGAGAATACCGAACCTTTATCGACGCGGCTGATACCATCAGGCGGGCCAGTGCGGGCTGTTTTGGAGGTTATTGGTGGAACAACCCGAAAACTCGGCATTGCTCCAGGCGACCGGGTGGCGTCGCCCATATTTAAAGCCCACTAGGGCTTGCTTGCTCGGCTAATGCGAAGCATGTATCGAACGCCGGCTCCGGCGGGGCATAGCGCAGTCTGGTAGCGCGTCTGGTTTGGGA
>JBATYN010000459.1:0-6628 GCA_049674125.1 Pseudolabrys sp.
GCATTGAGCCGGGCATTTCTACGCAACAAAAATAAGTCTCATCATCAATCGTCACGGTAGACGCGCTCACGACGTTCGTGCCGTTCTTGCGCTTCCACAGACAGCGTCGCAATCGGCCTTGCTTCCAACCGGCGCAGTGAAATCGGCTCACCAGTCTCTTCACAATAGCCGTAAGTGCCGTCGTCGATCCGCGTCAACGCCTCGTCGATCTTGGCGATCAGTTTACGTTGGCGATCGCGCGCACGCAGTTCGATGGCCCGGTCCGTTTCGGATGAAGCACGGTCCGCAAGATCGGGATGATTCTGATTTTCCTCCTGGAGGTGCTGCAAAGTTTCCTTGGCTTCCTTGAGGATATCCTCCCGCCAGACGAGCAGTTTCACGCGAAAATATTCGCGTTGGCGCTCATTCATGAACGGCTCTTTGTCAGACGGCCGGTAATTCTTGGTTTTGGCCAACATTTCCCACCTACTCCCTGCTTCTTTTGTTCTTGGGCGCTCCGCGTCGCCCTGTTGCGCGGCTGGCTTATATACGTCCGCTCCCCCGCGGACAATATCGGAGTAGGGACCCTCTCCTGGCCCGATATTGATGACGGTTCAATGACTTGTGGCGAATGGCGGAACCCGGAAGGCCGCGGCCGGCGATTTAGCGGACGCCGGCTTTAGCGAGCTCCACCGCGACGCGTAGGTCGATCTCGCCGAGGACCCCGTCAAGCCCCTTGTCGCCCGATGTGTCGGTTAGCCCGTCAGCGGCCACCTTGAGCCGCGCGACCGTGGATTGGTCAAGGCTCCCGTCAATCAATCCGAGTTTGAGGGCATCGAGCACATCGAGCGCGTTGCGGCCTTTGGCGACCGCGCGTTTCTTGCGTTCCGTCGGGTCCTCCACCCCCTGGAGGGCGATTAGGGCATCGACGGTCGATATTGCGCGCAGGGACCCGGCGGACGTGGAGTTTCGAGGCGCCACCTGGTCGCTGACTGTGAATGAGCCTCCCGCCGTACGGCGAGCAGGCGTCGGCGACGCCGCCAGTGCAGTTCCATTCGGCCCGTAGATGCGCATCGCGATTAGTCCCCACCGAAATCGGATCGGTCCCCGAATACCTTGAAGCCTGAGCCGGTATGGTTAATCCCCGGTAAATGGACCGGCAAAAATTACCGCCTATGCCCATTCATGCCCCATGCGCGGCGACGAACCCGTCCAGCGGCAATCGGAAAATCGATGCATTCCCAACCTCTTGGGCAATCCAGCGGCGTTGGCACGGCGCTCGCATAGAGAATGCCGTCAAACGTCACATTGGGGAGCAGTGATGACGAGGACTTTGCAGGCCGCGTACCTGGCGGTGATCTTGGTCTTGTGCGTCCCGGTTAGCGCCGGGGCGACCTCGCGCATCAAAGACCTCGCGAGTATCGAGGGCGTGCGGCAAAACCAGTTGATTGGTTACGGCTTGGTGGTCGGACTCAACGGCACCGGCGACACTCTCAACAACATTCCCTTCACCAAGCAGTCGCTTACGGCAATGCTGGAACGGCTCGGCGTCAATATTCGCGGGCAAACTATTCGCACCGGGAATGTCGCCGCGGTGATGGTGACCGGCAACCTGCCGCCTTTCGGGACGCAAGGCACGCGCATGGACGTTACGGTCTCGGCCATGGGCGACGCCAAGAGCCTGCAAGGCGGAACTCTTTTGGTAACGCCACTGCTCGGCGCCGATGGGAACGTTTATGCCGTTGCGCAGGGATCGTTGGCGATCAGTGGTTTTCAGGCCGAAGGCGAAGCCGCCAAAATCACGCGCGGCGTTCCCACGGTCGGTCGTATCGCCAACGGGGCGCTGATTGAACGTGAGATTGAGTTTGCCTTGAACCGCGTCGGCCAATTGCGCATGGCGCTGCGAAATCCCGATTTCACGACCGCCAAACGTATCGCCGCCGCGATCAATGATTACATCGGATCGCCCACGGCGGAGCCAATCGATCAGTCCACCATCGTGATTACGCTACCGACCAAGTCGACATCAAACATTGTCAGCTTCCTCACCGAAATCGAGCAACTTCAGATCGAGCCCGATCTGCCGGCACGCATTGTCATCGATGAGCGCTCAGGCGTCGTGGTGATTGGGCGCGATGTGCGCGTCTCAATGGTTGCCGTCGCGCAAGGAAATTTGACCGTGACTGTTTCGGAAACGCCCGAGGTCAGTCAACCGGCGCCATTCGCGCGTCGCGGGCGGACAACCGTTGTTCCGCGTACCAGCATCGGCGTCCAGGAGGACGGCAAGAAAATGTTTCTGGTCAAGGAAGGCATCTCCCTGCAGCAGGTTGTCGACGGCCTCAACGCCATGGGCATTGGGCCACGCGATCTGATCACCATCCTTCAGGCGATCAAGGCCGCAGGCGCAATTCAAGCCGACATCGAGGTGATGTGATGGCAACCACACTCGCCCTTCCCACCCCTGGCCTAAAGCCGATCGATCTGCTTACGAACGGTGCCATTCAGGGAAAACTTGTTCCAGCAAAGCAATCCAAAGCACGCGCCGCCGCGCAGGATTTCGAAGCCGTATTCCTCAATTCGATGTTTCAGAACATGTTCACTGGCATCGGCGGAGAAGGCCCCTTTGGCGGGGGCGGTGCCGTCGGTGTCTGGCGCTCAATGCTCACGGATGAGTACGCCAAATCGTTCGCCAAATCGGGTGGCGTAGGCATCGCTGACCAGGTCTATCGCACGCTTATTGCGCAGCAGGAGACAGGGCGATGATGTCGCGCGACGCGAGAACACTGATTGCTGATGCAAGCCAGGCTGAAAAAGCTGTTGCCGATCTTGAAAATATCATGGACCAACTCGAGTACGCCGTTACCGAAGAAACTGCACGTGTGCGTGCTGGCAGGCTTCGTAACGCGCTGGAGTTGGGAGAAGCAAAAATCGAATTCGCCCGTCTTTATGCTGTGGAGAGCGCACGTGTAAAAGCGGCTAAAGATGCTATCGCACAGTTATCTCCCGGAGCTCTCGATCGCCTGCGCCGGCGTCACGATTCTTTCCAAACCTTGCTGCGCACCAACCTAACGGTGTTGGCAACGGCGCACGCCGTATCGGAGGGGATTATCCGCGGCGTATCCAGTGAACTTGCGCGCAAGCAAGCGCCGTCGACCTACGGCGCCACCGGCCGCGCGCAAGTGCCGAGTTCGAAGGCGAGCCCGCCGCTGGCGATCAGCCGAACGCTTTAGCTGCTTTTTGAAATTTCCGTCGCGCGTCGCGGGTGTGCAGCGTACGCGGCGTTTGAGCTTACGCCGTCACCGAAATTTTCAATCCCGTGACTGTATCAATTTCGGATCCGTCCGGCATCGTCATAATATTGTTCTTGGTATCGAGATAAGCGCCATTTGCCATCTGAATAATCGACGAAGTGTCTATGACCTTCAACCCAGTCGTCGTATCGATTTGCGTTCCGTCTGTTCTTGTCAAGATGTTGTTGTTGGTATCCAGAGTTGAGCCATCCGCGAAAAAAATTGTTGGATCGAGCACGTTCGTTGGCTGAACCATTTGCTGTGTCGCTGACAGCGAATTTATCGAATCCTGTAGCTGCTGTTGTTGTGCTTGCTGGGCATTCTGAGAGGCAATCTGCGCGACCAGATTGGACGTGTTCGTGACACTGCTTTGCGAAATTAGCGCAAATTGATTTGCAGTGTTCCCACTGGAACCAAGGAATGAACTAATGCTACCGTCGCCGCCAGAGTTTTGGAGCATGCCTATTAGGCCGCCGGCACTACTCTGATTCTGGATGGAGCTCAGTGCATCGTTAAGCCAACTCGAAGCGGAGTCGGCACCTAAAAATATGCTGGCTTGGGTGATTGGGGATGCGCTGATTACTGACATACTGGCAAACGCAATTTGAATTCTGAAAGACTAGATCAAAAATATTAAGAAAGTCTGATTGTTAGTAATTCGTTAACCAAATTTTTTCCCCGAAAGTGGGCCCGAATTTATCGGCCTTTCTGCTTGATCGGACATCACCCGCTGCAGCTAGCAAGGCGATAACTCATTAACCACGAACTTTTACGAGCCATTGGTGGGGACTATGCGATGAATTTGCTGATCCACTGGATCACACGTGTGTAACTGCCAGTACGGCAAATAGACCAGAAAGGTACGTAAGATGTCTGACATCGTTCTATCCGCAGGCGTGCGGTCGAACCTGCTGCAGTTGCAGCAGACTTCCGACCTGATTACGCAGACGCAGACCCGGCTGGCCACCGGAAAGAAGGTCAATTCGGCCCTCGACAACGCGATCAACTTCTTTACCGCTCAGGGCCTGGACAATCGCGCCAACGATCTGAGCTCTCTCCTTGATTCCATGTCCAACGCCATCAACACAATTCAGGCGGCGAACAATGGTATCACGGCCATCACTAAGCTGGTGCAGTCGCAACAGTCTTTGGCCAGCCAGGCGCAACAGACGACCGACCCTAACGTGCGTGCGACCCTGGCTTCGCAGTTTGACGCCCTCACGACCCAGATCGCCCAGCTTGCCGGCGACTCCGGCTTCAACGGCGTCAACTTGCTCGGCGGCAATACCCTGACCGTCACCCTCGACGAAACGGGTAATTCGAGCACCAGCGTGGCTGGCGTCGACTACAGCACCGTAGCCAACGTCCAAACCAACCTCACCATCGACAGCGCCGTGTCCGGCCACAACGCCTGGGCAAACACCAGTGACATCCAGGCCTCGTCGGCCTTGCTGACGACGGCACTGACCGACCTGCGTTCGGAATCGCAGACTCTCAGTGCGAACTTGTCGACTGTGCAAATCCGTCAGGATTTCACGAAGGCGACAATCAACACACTGCAGACCGGTTCTTCCGACCTCACGCTCGCCGATTCGAACGAGGAAGGTGCGAACTTGCTTGCCCTGCAGACCCGCCAGCAGCTGTCAACCACAGCTTTGTCGCTGGCCTCGCAGGCCGACCAGAACGTGCTGCGCCTTTTCCAATAAGCAGCCTCAAACACGAATAAAACGGCGGCCTTTTAGGCCGCCGTTTTTTTTGCGCGCTGCGCAATTGTGGTTAATGAATATTTAATTTTCGGCTTTAACCGTCTGTCAACCCTAACGTTTCATTATCATCGCCAAGCGATTTGGCCCTATGCAGGCAAGGAGTTTGCCATGAGTGAAATTGTACTCTCCCCCGGCGTTCGTTCGAACCTTCTGCAATTGCAGCAGACGTCGGATCTGATCACTCAAACGCAGACACGACTCGCCACCGGCAAGCGGGTCAACTCCGCGCTGGATAACCCGATCAACTTTTTCACCGCCCAGGGCCTGTCTGTGCGAGCCAATGATCTCAACGGCCTGCTCGACTCGATGTCGAATGGCATCAATACCATTCAGGCTGCCAATAACGGCATCACGGCAATAACCAAGCTTGTGCAGTCCGCACAAGCGCTGGTCAGCCAAGCGCAGCAAACGGCGGATCCGACCGTACGCGCAACCCTGGCTAGCCAGTTTGACACGCTGCTGCCCCAGATCGACCAGCTCGCCGGCGATGCCGGCTTTAATGGTATCAATCTGCTCGGCGGCAACGACCTTACAATCACGATGAACGAAGACGGCACTTCGAATGTGGTCGTCACGTCCTTCAACGACACGACTGCAGGTGATCTGGCGATTAACGCCTCGCAGAACAGCTGGGCCGGCAACGCTGATATCACCGCCGCCGGCGACAATCTGAAGACCGCGCTGACGACACTGCGGGCGCAGGCTCAGTCGCTAAGTTCCAATTTGGCGACCGTGCAAATTCGGCAAGACTTCACCAAGGCGATGATCAACACGCTTAACGCGGGCTCGGACAGTCTCACGCTTGCTGACAGCAACGAAGAGGGCGCGAACTTGCTCGCCTTGCAGACACGTCAGCAGCTATCGACAACGGCCCTATCGTTAGCCTCGCAAGCCGATCAAAACGTACTGCGACTGTTCCAATAGTCGCATTCCCGTAGCCCGCCGGCGCGGCGCCAAAGGTTGCCGCGTCAAATTCAATAGACGGCCGCAAGGAGCGGCATCAAATGGGTCTCAAAGTCGAGCTGAAGGCCGGAGAACGCTTCATCCTCGGCGAATGTCTGGTCACCAATGGCAGCCAGCGCACTCGATTGCTTATCGAAGGCGGCGCGGCAATCTTGCGCGAAAAAGACATCATGACGGCGGCGCAGGCCGACACCCCTGCCAAGCGGATCTACCTCGCGGTGCAATTGATGTATACCGCCCGCGATCCCCGCATTCACCACGAGACATACTTCGTATTGATGCGCGACCTGGTGCAAGCCGCACCGAGCGCGTGGCCCCATATTGTGGCGGTGAGCAATCACATCCTGGCTGGTGAACTATACAAGGCGCTCAAGAGCGCCAGAGCCCTTATTGCCTACGAAAAGGAGCTGATCGATCATGCAACACGCGGCACAAACATACGACGCGGTCGCCAAACAGACCGCAAGACCGCGTGAGCTGGAAGCTGATCTGCTTCTAAACGCTGCCGCTCGTCTGCAGGCCATCCGCGACGGCTGGGACGCCAAGTGGGCCGAGCTTGATGCAGCGCTTGTCTATAACCGAACGCTATGGTCGATATTCGTGACCTCGGCAACCAGTCCGGATAACCCG
>JBATYN010000460.1:0-7685 GCA_049674125.1 Pseudolabrys sp.
GGGCGCTATCGCCGCCGGAGCTGCGATTTCGGCCGGGCTTGCCCCACCTTCGCTGGTGCTGGCATCGGCCGTGGCGTTCCTGCTGTCGGAGTTCGCCGACTTTGCAGTCTACACGCCGCTGGCGCGCCGCCGGCTGGTGGTGGCGGTCGTCGCGTCCAGCGTCGTCGGTCTGGTTGTGGACTCGATTGTGTTTCTGTGGCTCGCGTTTGGGTCACTCGAATTCCTGCCCGGCCAGGTTGTCGGAAAACTTTGGATGGTGCTGCTCGCAGTGCCATTTGTCGCGTATTTGCGCCGCCGTGACGAACGGCTCGGCCTGGAAGCTGCGTGAGGCAAACCATGAGTTCTGCAATCGAAATTCTGCGCAACGTCACCACCGGCACCATCACGACCATGTTGCTGAAAAAGGGCATTCGCCGGTCCTGGATGGCGGCCGCAATGCCGTTCGGGTTTTCCGGCAAGCGTGCGGTGGGGCCGGCATTCACGCTGAGATTTGTTCCGGTCCGCGAGGATCTCGCGACCCCTGAAAGCTGGTCCAAGCCCATATCCACGCGCGGCGCGATCGAGGCCATGCCGGAGAATTGCGTCGTCGTCGCCGATGCGATGGGCGTCACTGGCGCCGGCATCTTCGGTGACATCCTGTGTATGCGGATGGTCAAGCGCGGGGTCACGGCGCTCATCACCGACGGTGTGATGCGCGACAAGCACGGCGTCCTGGCAACGGGTCTGCCGGTCTGGTGCGCGGGTGTGGCCGCACCGGCTTCGGTCAATCAGCTGACGTTTGTGGGATGGAACGAACCGATCGGTTGCGGGAGCTGCGCGATTTTCCCCGACGACATTATAGTCGCTGACGACGATGGCGCAGTGGTGATCCCGAAAGATTTGGTTGATTTCGTCGCGAATGAAGGCGCCGAACACGAGCTCATGGAAAGCTGGCTCGTGCAGGAAGTGGAGAAGGGGGCAAAGCTCCCCGGGCTCTATCCACCCAACGAAGAAAACAAAAAGCGTTACGAGGACTGGAAGAAGAAGCGCTGACGTTCTTTAGGGCTTCTGGCGTTAGCGCTTACGCGATTTGCGGCAAAATACGTCGTAGATTGCGCCGATAACGATGCGCGCCTCTTCGCTCGCCAGTTTGTAATAAATTGCCTTGCCGTCGCGCCGCGTCGACACAAGCCCGTCGGCACGCAAGCGTGCGAGCTGTTGCGAAACGGTTGGCTGGCGAAGGCTGAGCAAATCTTCCAATTCGCTCACCGACTTTTCGCCCTCCGCGAGAATGCAGAGAATCATGAGTCGGCTCTCGTGCGCCAACGCTTTGAGAAATTTGCTCGCGCGTTTTGCGTTGTCGACCATTCGGTCGAGTTCATTTGAACGAGCGCGGCCTTCAATCTGATGCAGTTCCATCCGTTCACCAATAATCGCGTTTCCGGCGCAGCCTGAATACAGACGATCAACCCGTCGTGCGCAACGATTTTTCTTGTAACAACTCTTGTTCACCACCCGTTCCAGGGCCGTCCAGTTTTTTGATTAAAACTCCGAGCAATCCCCAGAAGTGGTCCTCACCGGGATAGCCGCGGATGCGGCCAATTTCGCGGCCGTTAGCGACAAGCACGAATTGCGGCGTAATCCGTTCGACTACAATGAATGAGAGGTCTGATGGGACGGATTGATCGATATTTACGCGTCGCAAGGGCGCACGTTGGCCTTCCGCAGTCTTCGGGTAAATAGGCGCGATTTCGCGATCGAATGTCTCGCACCAGACACAACCCGTCTGCTCGAACATCACGAGCTCAGCCGCGCGGACAGTTACGAGCGTCGCTGCGAAGAAAATTGCAGCGATGAGCGTCGAAAGAGAAAAATATTGCGCAATTTGCGATATGCGAACCAAATTTATTCCCTACCGCGAGCGGAGGATGTGAGATCGTTGCAGAACGTATCATAAGCATCGGCCGCGTCGATGCGACGAGACCAAAATATCAGCCAAATCGGAACGCAAGCAAATTGTCGAACGAGCGCAGCTCGATCAACACACGATGCAAAAGATCGCTGTCGCGGGTCTCAATCGCTTTTGAGACAAGCCCCAAACTCGCTTGGGCGCCATCCACCAAACGGCGGAATTCAGGTGATTTGTGCACGGGTTCGTTCGCGATACCGTCACATCGCCCGAGGGCGGAGCCATAACCGGAAGCTTTCGTTCCAATGTCTTTGCGCGTTTCAGCATTGTTCAGGTCGAGCGCCCGGTCGTCATAGGTCATGAGCTCATCCATGGCCGCATTCGCATCACGTACGCAGTCGGCCAGGACGACGATGCCGCTGGCCTTGCGCAGGTCATAGAGGTCGCCCCGAATGGCATCGAGCGAGTTACGTGCGGCATCGAACCGGCCGGTTTTGAGCATGAGGTCGGCGCCAACCAGGCGTGCACTCACGACGGTGAACAGCTTGCCATATAGCTCGTTGCCATTGAACGCTTCGGGACGTTTGCCTGAAAAGCGCTCGACCAATCTGGTCCAGGAATCACGCAACCGGTCGATCTCAAGCGCCGCGAGGTCGGCGTTGCCGGTGCGCAGGTAACCGATTGCGACCCGGTTGTGGCTGCTGGCCGATTCGAGCGCAGCATTGAAATCGGCAAGATCGTCTGCGCGGGCGGTGAACCCTGACAGAACGACAACAAAGCATGCAATTCGAGCAACCCAGAACAGCATCGGCGTTCACCGGCTTTGACGCAGATATCTTTAGGACTATGAATATATACGCGTCGTCGCGAGGGGCGGCGAGGTATGCCTTCCGGCGTGGTTTACGGAATACGGATGATGTTCTCACGGCGAAATTTGCTGATTGGCGCCGCATCTTTTGCGGCATTTGCTGTGCCGTGCGCGCGCGCCGACGAACCGATTTTGACGGACGACGGCCTCTACAAGCAGGCATGGTTTCTGGAGAGTTTCCTCGATCTCGCAGACGATCTCGAAGGTGCCCGCAAAGAGGGAAAGCGCTTTGTCGTGATGTGGGAACTCAAGGGCTGTCCGTATTGCAAGGAAACCCATCTCGTCAATTTCGCGCAGCCGCGCATCTCGGATTACGTAAAGTCGAATTTCGAGGTATTGCAGCTCAATATTATCGGGTCGCGCAAAGTTACCGATTTCGATGGGGCCGTGCTTTCGGAAAAGGCGCTCGCCGCAAAATACGGCGTGCGCTTCACGCCAACCTTCCAGTTCTTTGCGGAGGATGCTGCAGCGCTCAAGGCTCTGCTGCCGGCCAAACGCGAAGTCGCGCGCTCGCCCGGCTATCTGCGGCCCGACGATTTTCTTGCGATGTTCCGTTACGTGCGGGAAAAAGCGTATGAAAGCAAAAGCCTTCTCGACTACCTCAAGTCGATGTCCGGTTGAAATCTTTTGCTTTCAATGGTTCGGGCTGCAAAACGCACATTCTTTTTTGTGAATATGATTTGAACAAGGCCCGGACCGCCGCTATGGTCGAATCAATCATGGTGGATTGAAGCGCCAAAAGATCAATCGGGGAGGATTCTACGGATGCGAGCAGTATCTCGTCGCAACGCCTTGGCAATCGGCGCCTCAGGTGCGGCGCTCACGTTCATCGGCTGGAATGACCGCGCCGCTGCGGCGGCCAAAGAAGCGGCCGAACAAATTTCCAAATTCACCAGCGGGGTGGCGGCTGAGAAAAGCAAAGTCACGATCGAGCTTCCCGAAATCGCAGAGAATGGCAACACCGTGCCGTTGTCGGTTACGGTCGAAGGTCCGATGACCGCGGACAATTACGTCAGTGAAATTCTCGTCGTGGCGGACGGCAACCCCAATCCCGGCGTTGCCACCTTCCAGTTCTCACCGTTGTCGGGCAAGGCGGAAGCGTCGACCCGCATTCGTTTGGCGACGACCCAGAACATTATCGCGATTGCCAAGACCAGCAAGGGCGAGTTCTTCACCGGTCAGAAGCTGGTGAAGGTCACCATTGGCGGCTGTGGCGGCTAACAAGAAAATCCTGGAGACAACCAATGGCGGAAATGCCGCGGCTCAAGCTTCCCAAGGAAGCGAAAAAGGGCGAAGTCATCGAAATCAAAACGTTGTTGCCGCACATTATGGAGTCCGGCCAGCGCAAAGATAAAGATGGCAAGCCAATTCCACGCAAGATCATCAACAAATTCGTCTGCGAATTTAATGGCAAGCCTGTATTTACGGCGAATCTTGAGCCGGCGATCGCCGCGAACCCCTACATGCAGTTCTTCGCCAAGGTGGACGAGAGCGGCACGTTCAAATTTACCTGGACCGACGACGACGGCACGGTCACCAAGGCGGAAGAAAGCATCACCGTAAGCTGACGATGCACATTGCGCACCAAAGCGCGAAACGGGCAACGATAACAATTCGATCCGGAGGATCCGATGAAGCGTGGAGGGGTTCTATTGGGCGCGGCCGTCGCCGCACTCTTCGCGGCAGCCGCTTTTGTCGTTGCGGCCGGATCAGGCGCCAGCGCACAAGCCAAGAAGAAGGAGGCGCCACTCGACATTAAGGGCGATGCCTCGACGCGGCCGTGGAAGCGTTACGCCGGCTGGCCGGCGCGTGATGAATCGAAGTGGAATACTCTTGCCAAAATTTCATCACCGCCGGCACCGAAAGCACCACGTAAACTTTCGGCTCCGCTGACCGGCGACGCTGCCAATGGCGCGAAACTGGTGGCCGACCGAAATCGTGGCGGCTCATGTTTGGCGTGCCACGTGATGGGGCAGGCAGGCAACGCGGATCTGCCGGGCAATGTTGGTCCGGACTTGTCGGAAATCGGCAATGCCAGCCGCGAGGATGAATACCTCTTCAATTATATTTTCGATGCGCGTGTCTACAATCCGGAGACCGTTATGCCGCCTTGGGGCGGGCATGGCATGTTCAACGATCAGGAAATTGGCGATATGGTCGCGTTCCTGAAGACGCTGAAGAAACCGGCGGTGTTCAAGACCGGGCTCGACAATCCTGACAAACGCCCGGCGCCTGTCGAGAAGCGGGAAAATCTCGACCCGATTGAAAATCCCGGTATGTGGGCGGTGGACAAGGCCCAAGAGCTTTGGAAGCAGGCCGGCGCCGATGGCAAATCCTGTGCGAACTGCCACAGCAATGCGAAAACAGAATTCAAGTCCTGGGCGGCATCCATGCCGAAATGGGAGCCGCGCCTGAACAAGGTGCTGGGCGTCGAAGAATTCGTCACGCGCCATGCCAAAGCCACGACCGGTGCAACGTGGCTCATGGAAACTGATGAAAACCGCGCGATGTCGGTCTATCTGCGCTATCTCGCCAATGGAAACCCGATCCACGTTGATACCGCTAGCCCCGCATCCAAAGCGGCGATCCAGCGCGGCAAGGCGCTGGCCAGCCGCAAGGTCGGTGAGCTGAATTTTGCCTGCACGGATTGTCACGGCAAATCGGCGAACCACTGGATTCGTGGCCAATGGCTGGGTGAGCCGGCGGGGCAGTACGATCATTTCCCGACCTGGCGCACCAGCCTTCTGGCAATCTGGGATATCCGTCAACGCTTCCAGTGGTGCCAGGTCAACATCCGCGGTGACGAGTTGCCGCCCGATGCCAAGGAATATGGTGATCTCGAAATCTACCTCGCGTCGTTGAATGACGGACGGAAGCTCAGCGTGCCCGGAATAAGGCACTGAGCGGCGCTACGAGCGCGGCCTTTGTCGGCGAAGCTTGCACTGCACATGTCCGCTTTTGGGGGTAAAGCGGACATGGCGTATTGCACTGCAAGTGTCCGCTTTTGACCCAAAGCGGACATTGGCCGCGCAAAATCGGCGGCTCGATAAGGCTGTGGGAAGCAGTGTTACTCGAATGGAAAGATACGCTTCCAATCGTTCTTCATGCTGATCACCGACCAGCCGTTCTTCTTTGCCTCGTTGTAGAGCGCTTGAGTGAAGGTGCCGAACTTGCTGTTGGGCAAGCCCGCTGCCGGACCATAAGCGTACTCTCGCGTGGCGTCGTCGTGCAGCACTAGCATTTTCAGCCGCGCTCCAGCGCCAGCGGCGGTCCACTCCAGCATCTGCTGGTCGCCGATTGAGTTTCCGAACGCGGCATAAGGGCGTCGGCCAATCATTAGGTGTATGCCCTCTGGCTTGCCAGCGTGGTCGTCGTTGAGAAGCAGCTTCGGTTCTTTGGTTAAAAACGGCTTGCCGTCCTTGTCGTGTCCGAGTTTCGTTCCCGCCATGCTGCCGACAACTTGCTCAGGCGGGATGCCGTACACGCGCTCGGCGTAAACACGCACGAAGTCCTGGCCGCCACCGGTCACAATGTAGGTCCTGAAACCGTTGCCGCGCAGATATTGCATGACTTCGAGCATCGGCTGATAGACCAGATCGGTGTAAGGCCGCTTCCAGCGCGGATGTCGAGCAGTCTCAAGCCAGTTGTTCACTTCGGAATTAAACTCTTCCACCGTCATGCCCGTTAGCGTCGCGGCGAGGATTTTCTCCAGATCAGGCATTGTCAGTTTGGACATCGCCTCCCGATTTCTGGAAAGCACGGTCTTGAAAGGTTCGACATTCTTGAGTTCCGGCTGTTTGGCTACCACTGCCGGAACGCGGTCAAGGCAGTAGACCACCTGCGAGTAGATAGGATGCTCTACCCAGAGGGTGCCGTCCTGATCGAACACCGCAATACGTTCTTCCGGAGAAACATAATTGGGGCTGGCCCGGTCGGTCGTAGCGCGCACGAAGTCCAAGATAGCCTGTTTCGCTGCGCCGTCATTCCATGAGAGAAGTGGGCTTTCCGGGGTTGCTGTTTGCGCCGACGCCGAGAGGGGCAGCATCACTCTGCAAATCGTTGGAAGCATCGCGAGGGCTGAGAGCATCGTGCGACGGTTTAGCCCGAAGAGTTTTGGTGACATGGTTGGTTCCTTTAGCGCGTCAGCACCAAAGCCTTGAGTTCCTTGCGAGCCGCGCCAAAACTGCCAAGTTGGTAGACCGAGGCTCCTGCCGGTGAGAACGTAAACGCCTCGAACGGTTCGGCGAGCATCTTATTTAGATAAGCTATTGTGGCAACCAATTGTGACGTGCGGATTGAATTTCTTGCCTGCTGCGATCTTCGGAAAATTGGCCACGTAGACGAGCAAGAATTTTTGGATGTCGCGGCCATTTTCGGTGCTCATGAACGCTGCGGGGGTCCCCGTTTTCACCGTGAACGGCGTGACCGCGTCGATGATTTTTTGTTGCAGCCTGAGTAAGTCTGGCGTCGTCTCAACGACAATGCCCGCAAGACCAATCGGCGGCGAGGGAATGTAGTAGTACTTGTACGCCCTCAGCTTCCAGCTCGTTGGCTTTTCATCGGCGAGCACCTTGTTGACTGCGGTGTAGACGTTTTCGAGGTCAGCTGTGCGGACGAACTGCTGCAACATCGAAATATGTGGGTGGTGCGTTGCATCCAGAGCAAAGCCTTTCGGGAAGGCTTTCAGTAAGCGGGCATTTTCCACTTGCGCATGCTGGATCATCGTTGCATCCGGCTCCAGCGCGATGTCGATGGCGGTAACGGGATTTTGCTGCGCGGCAGATGGCGCTGCATAGCCGAGCAGCGACACCAAGCCGAGGCCGACTGCAGCTGCCAAGACCTTTGTACATCTCATCATAATATTGTGCCTCCGGATTTTCGATGAAGCCGCAAACTGAAAAATAGGTGGGTGAAAGGTGATGTTAGCAC
>JBATYN010000461.1:0-2780 GCA_049674125.1 Pseudolabrys sp.
GGCAATGTGCCGATCAGCGCACTGGCGACGACAGCTTCCAGCAGCAGCGCTAAGACCGGACAATCTTGGTGGTCACCCATGGTGATGACTCCCGGCTGAAACGAAAACGTGAGATCGTTGGTCTTGCCGCACTCGATTGACGACTTGCAGCAGACGGGTGCAAGCCGCTACGAAATACGAAATGGCGGCCGGTGGCAGCCTCAAAAGTGAATCAGGGTGATATGGACGTTCAGCCCAACGCTAAAAAGCTCGTAAAAGGCATGACCGGCGACTGGGAAATCGTCATCGGCATGGAGGTCCATGCCCAGGTTACGTCGCGGTCAAAGCTTTTCTCCGGGGCGTCCACGGAGTTCGGTGGCGCCCCCAACAGCCACGTTTCACTGGTCGACGCGGCCATGCCAGGCATGTTGCCCGTGATCAACGAGGAATGCGTGCGGCAGGCTGTGCGCACCGGGCTCGGGCTCAAAGCTAAAATCAATCTCAAATCTGTGTTTGACCGGAAGAATTATTTCTATCCGGATTTGCCGCAGGGCTACCAGATCAGCCAGTACAAGTCGCCGATCGTCGGCGAGGGCGCGGTGACCGTCGATCTCGCGGGCGGTGACAGCGTTACAATCGGGATTGAGCGGCTGCATTTGGAGCAGGATGCCGGCAAAAGCCTGCACGACCGGTCCCCCGCGAATTCATACGTTGATCTCAATCGGTCCGGTGTCGCGTTGATGGAAATCGTTTCGAAGCCGGACCTGCGGTCGGCTGAAGAAGCCAAGGCCTTCATTACCAAACTGCGCTCCATCCTGCGTTACCTCGGCACCTGCGACGGCAACATGCAGGAGGGCAGCTTGCGCGCTGACGTCAACGTTTCGGTGCGACGGCCGGGAGAGCCGTTGGGCACGCGCTGCGAAATAAAAAACATGAATTCCATAAACTTTATTGGCGAAGCAATTGATCATGAAGCACGGCGCCAGATTGACGTTCTCGAGGACGGGGGCGCCATTGTCCAGGAAACGCGGCTCTACGATCCGAACAAAAAAGAAACGCGGCCGATGCGCACGAAGGAAGAGGCGCATGACTACCGCTATTTTCCCGACCCTGACCTGCTGCCGCTGGAATTCGATCAGGCTTTTGTCGACCAGCTAAAGAAAAATTTGCCCGAACTGCCTGACGAGAAGAAGGCGCGTTTTATAGGCGCGTATGCATTATCGGCCTACCAGGCCGATGTGATCGTGGCGGAGAAAGACGTTGCAGACTACTATGAGGAGGCGGTCAAGGAAGCCGTCCGACGCGCGGGATTGCAGATACCACTTTATGTGCAAAAACAAAAATATACTCAGTCAGAGCCGATCTCCAGCATTGCTTCGAGTACCGCTGGTTTCACCACCAATGAGCTTTTTGGTCGGTTGAACAAAGACGGTTTGGATATTCAGCACTCGCCAATCTCGCCAAAACAGTTAGCGACAATTGTGGATTTGACGACCAAAAACACGATCTCCACCAAGGTAGCGAAAGATTTGTTTGGTATTCTTTGGTCAGAGCGCGATGCCGACCCGGAAACCATTGTCGAGCAGCGCGGAATGAAACAAGTGACCGACCTCAGCGCAATCGAGAAGGTTGTTGACGAAATCATCGCCAAAAACCCGGACAAGGTTGCGGATGCCAAGTCAAATCCGAAGGCGATTAGATGGTTCGTTGGTCAGGCGATGAAGTCATCCGGCGGCAAGGCCAGCCCGCAAGCGGTCAACGATCTCTTGAAAAAGAAACTTGGCCTGTGACGCACGCAGTGCAGCAATTCAATTCGAATTCCATTCCAAATTTGCCGCGGTGATTGCGCGCCACTAAAATCTCCGGCCGGAGAGCCGCGCTTATCACCCCTATGGTGGACTCATTCCGAGGGGCTACGACCCGAATCGCCGCGAATCACTTGGCGCTGATTCGCTCAATTTTGATCGATTCCGGTGGTTGGTGAGCCTTGCGCATCGTCATCTGTGCAAAATTATTTCGTTGCGCGGACATGTTTTCAGCAAACAATGTTAACGCGAAACACAACGCGTGCAGCGCAGAAATTTTGCCATCAAAACATGCGCGCCGCAAATTACCGCCGTTACAAAAACCCTTATTTCATCGTGCGTTTTTAAATTTCTCGAATGTGCATTCGAGCGAACGTCGTGCGCTGTTCTCGGTCGCAACCAACTCACGTTTTGATCGCGTGATCGCGTTGCATCGTGTTACGTCGTGCGCGCATACACGTTTCGTTGCGTAGTAACGTTCTTTTTTTCGCCGTGCTGTAGTAAACCGAATGCAGTGCGTGTCGATTCGCGACGCGTGCTGATGCGACACCCGCCATGGATTCATGGCTAGGAGGGCAGCAATGGCCAAACGTAGGAAGAAGGCAGCGGCGAAAGCAGCGAAGAAGACGAAGCGCCGGAAGCGGAAGCTCTAGTCTGACGCCGCTTCCCGATCTTCGGCCTTACGTGTCGGAGATTGCGTCATACGGGCCGGTGTGCGTCATGGTGTGATCAGCGCAATGCGGTTAGACCGCGGCGCCCCGGTTCGGGATGACTTTCGAGGGCGTCGGCGAGATCTCGAGTCTCGCCGACGCCCTCAGTCTTTTTAGTAATCGCTAAGACGTTTGGTTACGCGCGCAAAAAATCTGATGCGCATTATTTCGACGCAGCCTTAAGCCGCTTGTTGCAAGCGCTCCAATATTTCGGCCACGTCGTTCCTTTTTCGATCTTGCCGGCGGCTTTGGCCTCCTTCCATTCGGCGCCGCATTTCTTCTGCCG
>JBATYN010000462.1:0-5595 GCA_049674125.1 Pseudolabrys sp.
CTCGACACGTGTTCGGGCATTCTTCCGCCTTACCCAGAAAGAAATTGGATACCATGTCGGGGTTTAGCCGACGCTCGTTCCTCGCCGCCTCCGCGGCCATTGTTGCCGCGCCGGCACTCGTGCGCGCCCAGACTGCAGCGGATGTCGATGTGGCAATTGTGGGTGCCGGCGCCGCGGGTATCTCCGCCGCGCGCCGGATCGCCGCCGCCAGCCGCCGCTTTGTGTTGCTCGAGGCGACCAATCGTATTGGCGGCCGCTGCGTGACTGATACTACGATTTTCGGAATGCCCTTCGATCTTGGCGCGCATTGGATTCACCGAACCGATGGAAACGTATTCGGTGGGGCTGCTGCGAATAGCGGATTCGACATTTACGCCGCGCCGCGCGGACAGGTGGTGCGCATCGGTCCGCGCAACGCGCGTGATTCAGAACTCGAAGTCCTACTCAGTGCACTTGTGCGTTCACGGCGCGCGATTGTCGACGCGGGGCGAGGCAGAGCTGACAGCCAGGCGGCGCGGGCGATGCCGGGCGATTTGGGCGTTTGGCGCGGGACCGTCGAGTTCATGCTTGGACCGTATGTTTGCGGCAAAGATCTCGCATCTGTGTCGGTTGCCGACCTTGCACGCATGCCCGAGCGTGAGAACGATGCATTCTGCCGGCAGGGCTACGGTGCACTGCTCGCAAAACTTGCCGCCGGTCTGCCGGTGCGATTATCGACACCGGTCACGCGCATTGACTGGGATCGAAGCGGCGTCGATATCGTCACCCCCAATGGCAACTTGCGGGCACGAACGGTGATCGTGACTGTCTCCACCAATGTCCTCGCCTCTGGAAAAATTGAATTCAAGCCGGAATTGTCCAGGCGCCATCTCGATGCCGCCGCAGCGCTCTCGCTCGGCAGCTATGATCACATCGCGCTGGACATGCCGCGAAATTCGCTCGACCTGCAACGCGACGATCTGGTATTCGAGCAATCGTCGAGTCCGCGCACGGCAGCGTTGCTTGCCGGTATATCGGGCACCAATTTGCATCTGGTCGATGTGGCGGGAGATTTCGGCCGCGACCTGTCGGGGAAGGGCCAGCCTGCGATGATTGAATTCGCGCATGATTGGATGGGGTCGCTGTTCGGCACCAGCGTGAAAAAGGCCATCAGGCGGAGCTATGCGACGCGCTGGAACCAAGAGCCTTTCACGCTTGGCGCGATGTCGGCGGCTGCGCCCGGCAGCGCCGATGCACGGAAAAATCTGGCGGAGCCACTTGGCGGGCGGATATGGCTGGCGGGCGAGGCCCTTCACGACACGCAATGGGGCACGGTCAACGGCGCGTGGGATTCGGGGCAACGCGCTGCCGATGCGGCCTTGCGGCAGATTGGCGCGTTAAAGAGGCCCGGTGAAGACGGGCCGCCACGTAGTTCGGGGCAGCCGCGGAACCGGCGCGGAAAGAGAAATTGATGGCGCGGCCGAAGGCTCTCATCGCCTGGTCGAGCGGCAAGGACAGCGCGTGGGCATTGCTTGAAGCGCGCCGCGCTGGCGATTTCGAAATCGTGGGCGGCTTGACCACGGTGACCGATACATTTGGCCGCGTCAGCATGCATGGCGTCCGCGAGGCACTTCTGCATGCACAACTCGAGGCCGCTGCTCTGCCGGCGATCGTGGTGCACATTCCCTTCCCATGCCCAAACGAAATCTATGAACAAAAAATGGCGCTTGCGTTGGACGATGCCAAATCGTCCGGCGTGACACACATAATCTTTGGCGATCTGTTCCTGGAGGATGTGCGGGCCTATCGCGAGCGGCAGCTCGCAGGCACAGGAATTTCTCCGGTGTTTCCCGTGTGGGGCCGGCCGACGTCGGCGCTTGCTCGTGAAATGATCGATGCCGGCGTTGAGGCACACCTATCTACGGTCGATTTGAGGAAATTGCCGGCCTCGTTTGCCGGCCGGCGGTTCGACCGCACTTTGCTCGACACATTTCCAGACGACATCGACCCGTGCGGTGAGAATGGCGAATTTCATTCCTTTGTTTCAGCTGGTCCGATGCTATCGCGCAAAATTGCGGTCAAGGTCGGTGAGACCGTTGAGCGCGACGGATTCGCCTACGCGGATTTGTTGCCGGGTTAATTCTCTCCGTTCGTCCCCGCTTGCGCGGGAATGAACGGGGTGAAGGTTCTAGGCCCTCAACACGCCGCCGGTGCGTTTGGTCACTTCAGCGACAATCTTTGCGGAAAGTGTTTCGATCTCCGCGTCCGTCATGGTCTTTTCGCGCGGCTGGATCGTAACCGCGATAGCGATCGACTTCTTTCCCGGCTCGATGCCTTTGCCTTCGTAGACGTCGAATACGTTGACGTTGCTGATCAGCTTTTTATCGACGTTCTGCGCAGCACGAACGATATCGGCGGCTTTCACCGCGCTATCGACAACGAAAGCAAAATCGCGTTCGACCGGCTGGAATGGCGACAGCTCGAGAAGGGGCTTCGCGCGTGTGGGCCGCGCTTTCGATTCGGGTATTTTCTCCAGGATCGTCTCAAATCCGACCAGCGGCCCCTCGGCCTTCAGTCCGGCGATGGCCCGCGGATGCAACTCACCGAAATGACCCAGGATATTTTGCGGGCCGATCTGGATCGTGCCGCTACGGCCAGGATGGAACCAGGGCGGCCCTCCGGGCACGACCTGCAACGCCTGCATCGGCGCGCCCGCTGCCGCGAGTACCGCGAAAGCGTCGGCCTTGGCGTCAAAAACGTCCACATTTTCGGTCTTATTTGACCAATGACGCCTGCTCCCCGTGGGCTTTGCGAGCGCGCGGCGCAAGCCGCTGGCTGCGGTGAACTGATCTTCCGGTTTGTCGCCCGTGAAGATCTGCCCAACTTCGAACAGCGCGGTGTCTGGAAAACCTCGGTCGGCGTTGCGTTGCGCCGCCATCACTAGGCCTGGAATGAGGCTTGGCCGCATGTCGGATAATTCAGCCGCGATCGGATTGGCGAGCGCGAGTTCTGCCTTGCCGCCACCGAACAGGTCGGCCTCACGCTTGGAGACGAACGACCAGGTGACCGCCTCGACCAGCCCGCGCGTTGCAAGGGCACGTTTGGCCTTGCGGGTGCGGTTCTGGATCGACGTCAGCACAGGTTTGCGCGCATACTCCCCGCGAGCGAAAGGCGTCGATGGCACACGGTCGACACCGACGATGCGCACAAGTTCTTCGACAATATCGGCGCGGCCATGGACGTCCGGACGCCACGACGGAACCGCTACTTTCACACGCTCCGCCTGACCGGCAGCGAAAAATCCGAGCTTGTCCAGCACGCGGCGCGCGTCGATGAGCGATAATTTTAGGCCAGCGAGCCGCGTCAACTCGCTCAAGGGGAAGTCTATAATTTTTTCCTTCGGCGTCGGGTCGCCAGCGACGATGATTTCCGACGGTTCGCCGCCACAATGGTCGAGTACCATTTGCGTCGCGAGTTCGAGGCCGGGCAGCATGAAGTTGGGATCAACACCGCGCTCAAAGCGATAACGCGCGTCAGAATTGATACCAAGCTTCCGTCCGGTTTGCGCGATGTTGAGTTCGTCCCACAGGGCCGATTCGATCAGCACGTCGGTGGTCGTCTCGGAGCAGCCGCTCGCTTCGCCGCCCATGATGCCGGCGAGCGACTCGACGCCCTTTTCATCAGCAATCACGCAGATGGCTTCGTCGAGTGTGTAGGTCTTGCCGTCGAGCGCAACCAACGTCTCGCCATTTTTCGCGCGGCGTACCGTCAGATTGCCATGGACCTTGGCCGCATCGAACACGTGCAACGGGCGGCCGCGATCGAACGTGATGAAGTTGGTGATATCAACCAGCGTATTGATGGGACGCAATCCGATCGCCGTGAGCCGTTTTTGCAGCCAATCCGGGGAAGGCCCGTTCTTGACGCCCTTCACCAGACGCAGGCCGAAGGCGGGGCATAGCGACGGTGTTTTTCCGAAATCAAGCGTGACTTTGACGGGGCAAGGGAAGGTCCCCTTCACCGGCTTCGGGATTTTGTTTTTGTATGTACCGACCGTCGTTGCGCCGAGGTCACGCGCGATCCCGGCAACGCCGGTACAGTCGGGACGGTTTGGCGTGAGATTGATCTCGATGACAGGATCGCTGAAACCCGCCCATTCGACATAGGGTTTTCCGACCGGCGCGTCTGCAGGCAGATCAATAATGCCGTCGTGGTCCTCGGACACCTCGATTTCCGCGCCGGAAATGAGCATCCCCCGGCTTTCGACGTCGCGGATCTTGCCAATGCCGAGCGTGATTTTTTTGCCCGGAATGTAGGTGCCGGGCGGGGCGAACACGCCTTTCATGCCCGCACGCGCGTTGGGCGCACCACAGACAACCTGGATCGGCTTGCCGTCGCCGATATCGACCATGCAAACCCTGAGACGGTCTGCATTGGGATGCTTTTCGGCCGAGACGACTGACGCGATGACCAGTGACTTGAGCTGCGCCGCTTTGTCCTCGACGTTCTCGACCTCGAGCCCGATCATGGTGAGCTTGTCGACGATTTCCGGCAGCGGTGCGTCGGTGTCGAGATGTTCCTTCAGCCAGGGCACAGTGAATTTCATGCCAGCCCCCCCGCGAGCGTCGGGAAATCGAGCGGACGGAAGCCGTAATGTGCGAGCCAGCGCACATCCGCTTCAAAGAAGGCGCGCAAGTCGTGCATGCCGTATTTGAGCATGGCGATGCGGTCGATCCCCATGCCCCAGGCAAAGCCCTGATACTCGTCCGGATCGAGGCCGCAATTGCGCAGCACACTGGGGTGCACCATGCCGCAGCCGAGGATTTCCAGCCAATCCTCGCCTTCGCCGAAACGAATTTCGCCTTTATCGCGTTTGCACTGGATGTCGACTTCGAGTGACGGCTCGGTGAACGGAAAGAACGACGGACGAAACCGCATTTTCACACTGTCGACTTCGAAGAACGCCTTGCAGAATTCCTCGAGAATCCATTTCAGATGGCCGAGATGCGAGCCTTTATCGATCACCAGACCTTCGACCTGATGGAACATCGGCGTGTGGGTCTGGTCTGAGTCGCTTCGATAGGTGCGGCCCGGACAGATCACGCGGATAGGCGGCTTCTTGGTGAGCATCGTACGCACTTGTACCGGTGAGGTGTGCGTGCGCAGCAGCAGGCGCGAGCCGTCGGATTTCGGCGGGAAATAAAACGTATCGTGCATTTCGCGCGCCGGATGGCCTTCCGGAAAATTCAATTTGGTGAAGTTGTAATCGTCGGTCTCGATGTCCGGGCCTTCGGCAACTGCAAATCCCATGTCGGCAAAGATTGCCGTCAGCTCGTCGGTCACCTGGCTGATGGGATGCACGCGGCCGGCTTCCGCCGGCGTTTCGCGTACCGGCAAGGTGACATCCACGCTTTCGGTGTTGAGTCTGGCGTCGAGTGCCGCAGCCGTTAGCGCATCCTTAGCGGTTGCGATGGCGGCGGTGACGCGATCTTTCAATCCGTTGATCGCAGGGCCCTGCTGCTTGCGTTCATCCGGCGTCATGGTGCCGAGCGTTTTAAGCAGCGCCGACACCGAGCCGCTCTTGCCGAGCGCTGCAACGCGGACAGCCTCGAGGGC
>JBATYN010000463.1:0-17617 GCA_049674125.1 Pseudolabrys sp.
TTCTGGCGATCACCCGCATCGATGCAGGGGCACTGGAATTGCGTCGGGATTGGGTTGATCTGCGGGAAGTGACCGAACGCGTGGTCAGCTCAGCGCGTCGGCATGGCGCGCAGCAGAATATCGAAATCAGCTTGCCGTCCGACCTTCCGCTGGTGCGGGCTGACGCCACCTTGGCAGAACAGGCGATCGGCAATGTGGTTGCTAATGCAATCGTCCACACGCCGCCGGAGACGCGCATCATAGTGGATGCTGACGTGGCGCCTGACGCCATCGCATTGCGCGTCACCGATGATGGGCCCGGCATCCCGGCCGATGGGCTTTCACATATTTTCGAGAAGTTCGTCAAAGGTCCTGAGTCTGAAAAATCAGGCGCGGACGGCAGCCAGGGCACGGGACTCGGACTCGCAATTGCAAAGGGCATCATGGAAGCTCATGGCGGCGCGATTAGAGGGGAAAGCCCCGTCCAAAACGGCCGTGGCGCACGCTTCACCATGACATTTCCGCGCGAAGAGACGCCGACATGAGTGCAAAAATACGCGTTCTTGTCGTCGACGATGAAGCAGCGATCCTGCGTTTTCTCAAGCCCGCGCTGGAAGCCAATAACTATGAAATGACCAGCGCCGGCACGGTCACCGAAGGCATCAAACGCATCGCCGCCGAAACTCCAGATGTCGTCCTGCTTGATCTTGGCCTGCCCGATGGTGACGGCAAAGACATCATCAGGCGGGCGCGGGAATGGTCGGATCTTCCAATTATCGTGCTGTCAGCGCGCGAGCGGGAAACTGAAAAGATTGAGGCTCTCGATCTGGGCGCAGACGATTACGTCAACAAACCGTTCAATGTCGGCGAACTCCTGGCGCGCATGCGCACAGCGTTACGGCATCGGATGCAGCGGAAAGCGGAAATACCCGTCTTACATGTCGGCAATCTCGAAGTCGACGCGATTCGCCATCGCGCAACCCGCAGCGGTGCCGAACTCAAGCTCACGCCGAAAGAATTCGAATTGCTGTCATTCCTGGCAAAGCACGCCGGACGCGTGGTGACGCACAAGCAGATTCTCACTGCGGTGTGGGGACCGGCGCATACCGAAGATACTCAGTATCTTCGTGTCTATATCGGGCAACTGCGACAAAAGGTTGAGGAGCGCGCGGACGATCCACGTATCATTCTGACCGAGCCAGGAATTGGGTATCGAATTGCCGAGAGTTAGGCCGCTCATCATTTTCGGATGTCCGCGGTTGACACTTAGCGGACATTAAGGGGCGGGTCTTTCCGAAGGTCTACTGGAGTGCCGATTATTTTGCCTTCGCGCGCCGTTTTTTCCTGACAGTCCGGCGGGCGGCAGGTTTCTTACCCTCCAAATTCGCAATCAACTTGCTGGCGACGGCGCCCGTAAGCACAAGAGCGCCGAGAGCCGCGGCCAAATACTGTTCGCGTTTGTGATCGCTTGCCGCCTTGCTCGCCTGCCGCATGAATTTCCTGTAGCGTTTCGTGGCGCTGGCAAGCATTTTGTTTGTTCTTTTGTGCAAGGCCCGTTCCGCAGTCCTCATCATTTTCGCCATCGCTCTTCCACTCCGCGGTTGCCGATTGAAAGTGCTATACGGCCGTAAATCACGGTCGCCTCTCGTGAACTCAAATGACGTGCAACAGCCACAAGACGATGATGAGGCCTATCGGTGCGCCAAGCAGCCACAAAATAATTGGCATGTTTCTCTCCCAATCCAGACCTTGGGAGAATACGTATCCGGGTATAAAGTTCCTTAGCGCTTGATGCGGCCCAGCCGTCTGGAATTTGCGGCAACTCGTTTGCGGTATTGTGCGATCACTTTGCCGCTTGACCCGCCGGTCATCAGCGTCAGACCGGCTCCCCACCCTTCACTGATTTTCTCGCTGAGCATCCGGCTGGCCTCGGCGCGAGCCGGTGCACCGCCGGCAGCAAGTGTCGCCAGCCGCAGTGCTATGACGCGGTTCGATTCAAGCGCCAAAGCAAAGGCCTGCAGCCAGAGATTTTTATGTGACTTCATGTTGAGACAAGTAAGCATGCGTTGTGGAAACGCAAATTTATTTCAGAGCCTTCCTAGCAAAACTAGAATCAGCACAACAACGAGCACCAGCCCAATGCCACCGCCACCATAGTAGCCAGTGCCGTAAAACGGGCCGCCACCGACTCCACTGAATCCGCCAAGCAATGCAATGACGAGAATGATGACGATTATCGTTCCGAGCGACATCGCCGCGATCTCCTTTGGTTAACCTCGCAGAGGCCGCCATTCAGGCGGCCTCTGATTTGTTAAGCGCGTCGGGTTGGCTCGATCACCAACTTGTCCAACGGCGGCCGTTCCAATACCCACGGCCTTCGTGTTCGCGCCACCTGTAGTGTTCATGGGCGCGCCATCTCCATCCGTCTTCGTGAACGACGACACGGGCGCTGGCCGGGTACTCGTACCGCTCATGGGTGTGCCAGCAGACATTGCCGGCGCACGCAACCGCTGCGGAAGCGGTGAGGACCGCAGCGACCCCACCCAGGCAAAAAGTGATAGCCGACTATTCAAAGCCGCAGCCGTTGAGTCACTTTGCTGAATTTCCGCCCGGCAATCTGACCATTCATTAATTAAAAGGTCCAGACCAGAGACCTTGCGCTCAGCCTCGGGAGAAGGTGCAATTGAGCGCGAAGGCCGCGAACTTAACAAGGGGCAGTAGCATGAGAAGACAACCGGAAACCTTCGTAGCCGTGGCTCTGATTACTTCTACGCTCGCGCTTTCCTTCGCAAGCGCGCAGCAGAAGGTTGCGCGAGAGGAAACGTCCGTTAAGGACAAATTCACCCGGAATTTTCTGGCTCAGCACGAGATAGGGCGGCGGTTTCGCATTGATCCCGCCGAGTTGCCAGCTCCCAAGACCGGAGCGGTTGTCACCAACCGGTCGCTGACTGTGCCTTACAGCGGACAAGTGCCGCAGGTGCCACCGGGCTTCACCGCGACGGCGTTTGCAACTGGTCTCGCCAACCCGAGGCGGTTGCTCGTTCTGCCCAACGGCGACGTTCTGGTCGCGGAGCAAAGCGCTGGTTATCTCACTCTCTTGCGGGATGACGGAACCGGCAAGGCGACCTGGATTAATCGCCATGTCGAGGATCTAAACAAACCTTATGGACTCGCCTGGCAGAACGATCACGTTCTCGTGGCCGACCAAGACGGTATCTGGAGCGTGCCACACGTTCTAGGAGCGCTTCGCGCCGGCAGACCGGAGAACAAACGCGTTGACGAAGTGCCACCAGATGAGCGCAAGGCAACGTCAGGAGCCTATGGCGCCAAGATGATCACAAAAAAGGGTGTTTTTGGAATCGTTCAGGGCCACCAGAATCGCGATCTCGTCATCGATCCGAAAACTGGCGCCCTGTTTGTAGGTGTAGGCTCATCCGGCAATTTGGGAGTCGAGCCTGCGCCGAAAGCAACTATCCAACGGTTCAACGCGGACGGCTCAAATCAGACAACGTTTGCATCCGGTACGCGTAACCCAACGGCGCTGGCATTCAATCCGCAAACCGGTGATCTCTACGCCTTGGTGCAAGAGCGAGATGGCCTCGGTGATCTGCTGCCATCAGACTATCTGATCCGCGTTCAAGAAGGCGGCTTCTATGGGTGGCCTTACGCCTATATCGGCAAGCACCCGCAACCGGGTTTCGCTAACCTCGCCCCTGACAAGGTGCAGGCAACCATCGCTCCCGATTTGCTGTTCGAGGCACATTCATCGGTGCTTGACCTTGTTTTCTATGAAGGCGACCAATTCCCGCCAGAGTATAAAGGTCACGCTTTCGTGGCGCTCAAGGGTTCATGGAATCGCACAGAGCCGACCGGCTATAAGGTCGTGCGCATACCATTCAAAGACGGCAGACCTGAAGGCTTCTATGAGAACTTCGCCACCGGGTTTTGGATATCCGGAGAGCAACGGGCAGAGGTGTGGGGACGTCCCGCCGCGCTTGCGGTCGCCAAAGACGGATCGTTGTTAGTCGCCGATGATACGGGTGGCACCATCTGGCGCATTTCCTACGCGGGCAAACGCGACGGTGTCATGGCACGTCCAGATGGGCCAAAGACCGACAGCAAATAACTCGTCGAAGTCACGAACCCCGATCTGAAAAGTACACCGCTTATGTCCTCTTTCGGGGGGATTTTCCGGGCACAACTGCTGGCTTTAGTCCCCAGTCTCCGCATGAACGATCTTGCTACTTGATGGTGCAGGTCCGACCAGTTTTTCCAACAGGGTACGGATTTGTGTGGATACGAATGGCTTCTGGAGTACAGGGATTTTTTCATGACGAGGTTCAACAAGATAGTCGTAACCCGTCATGAAGGCGAACGGGACGCCAATCTTCCATAGAAAGTCTGCGCTCTCTGGATCGCATCGTCTACCGACGCTGATGTCCAGAAGCACGGCATCAAAGTTTTGCTTGGCAAATTCCTGGCGTGCCATCGCGACGTTATGAGCGATGCCGGAAACGTAGTAGCCAATCTCTCGGACCATTTCCCCGATCATCAGCGCAATGAGGACCTCGTCCTCGACAATGAGGATGCGCGGAACGCGGTCAGAAGCAGTTCGCGAAGGAAACGGGATGAAGGTCACGTATGCGGAGCGAAACCCGGGTTTCACGGCAGTCTCGGTCAATGAGTTTTCTTGCGGGTGATGCGGCATGTCTATCGCAGTTCTCAGAGCATATATTCCCGAGAAACGCGCCCGAGGAACCAAAGTTCCACCCGAACAATTGGACCGGATTTCCGCTAATGGCACAAAGCGGAGATATCGAATTGCACCGCACATGTCCGCTTTTGACCCAAAGCGGACGTCTTTGAAATAATTCCCGAGAAACAGTCACAATTACCAGGCGCACGATCAATTCGATGCACCCGTCAGTTGCCCTTGTCGAGATCAATAAATAGTTCGCAGCTAATTCCAACCTGTCGCATGCGCTGAACTATCGCAACAGCCGTGCGCCACCGATCAAATTCCAGTTTTTCCTGCACGTTTAAAATGTCGTCCGGTCTCGCTGAACTGCGAATAATACTGGATGGCATCCGAAAACCCCCTGCTGTCCCGGTGACGATGAGGCTAGCGGACGCTCTAGTAACGACACGACACAAACGTGTGAACTATCTGCGGCTTTTTGCGTCTTGACTTGAGGACCTCCACCCGAGCCCGTGTAACTCAAAATATCCCGCTGATGTCGTGTTCGTGACGGTGAACGAGCGGCGCCCATGTCCGCTTTTAGCGCTTCGCGGACATTGCTTGCGTACAATTGCGGGCGTGAGGAGATGATTTATACGTTGGTTTAGGTCAGCGATACGCAGGTCCAGTATTTGCGCGTCAAAAAATGCGCTGCAATAAATTGCTTATAGGACAAGGGCACTAGCCCCATCCCCCCGTCCCCGCCCTTGTCATACTTAGAGGCCACCTTACCCCCAAGGTGGCCTCTTTGGTTCTCATCCGCTGTGGCACCAGATAGCAAAAAGGAATGTGATGTCTATCATAACAATGTCCACGGATAGCGCCGTCGAGCAGCGCGCCACAAATGTGCGCATCGTCAAGCGGACAATCATCCGTAACGGCCATAAATCGAGCGTGTCGCTGGAAGATCAGTTTTGGGACTGTGTGCGCGAAATCGCGAAAAACAGAAAACTCACAGCGTCGAAGCTAGTCGAGGAAATCGACCGCCACCGCAATGGTGACAATCTCTCATCGGCAATTCGAGTATTCGTGTTGGAATATTATAAAAAACGCCATTTTCAGAATCTCCCGAACGCTCGCTGGGATTAGCGACACGCCGAGCCAGACGCCCTGACAACCGCTTGCGGCATTTAGCGAACATTCCGTGGGGGCGGTTAATGTCCGGTTTTGCGGTAATAGCGGACATGGCTTCCGCATAGCAAAATGTCTCCTTTTGACGCAAAGCGGACATTACGTGCGCCAAAGCCATCGACCGACACCCACCGCCGCCAGCATCCCCACGAATTGGGCAACGATAAAACCTGAAACGCCTGTCGGCGCGATCCCCGCGAATGTATCCGAGAATGAGCGTGCGATGGTAACAGCCGGATTGGCGAATGAGGTTGAGGAAGTGAACCAATATGCCGCTGTGATGTAGAGCCCAACAGCATAGGGGGTTGCAGCGGGCGCGCGTGCGATACATCCGAGAATAGTCAACAGCAGACCGAATGTCGCGACGAACTCCGCGAACCATTGACCAGGCCCGAACCGAAGTTTCGTGGACACCTGCAGCATTGGGAGATCGAACATTAAATGTGCGGCCCATACACCAAGAATTGCGGCGGCGATCTGGATCGGCACGTAGGCCATAAGCGTTCGCCACGATAACTCGCCGCGCAGTGCGAAGGCTACGCTAACCGCTGGATTAAAATGTGCCCCAGAAATCGACCCGAAGATCAGGATCAGGACCACTAGCATGGCACCGGTCGGCAGCGTGTTGCCGAGCAAGGCAAGCGCTAGATTTCCGCCCGCCAGCCGTTCGCCCATGATGCCGGAACCGATCACCGTCGCCAGCAGGAAAGCTGTGCCTAGACCCTCAGCGGCGATGCGGCGGGATAGCGTGGCCGTTTTTTCACTCAATCCGACACCACAGTGTCGGCGTTTGCAGTCTTCGTCTTGCCGATGGCGTTGAGCCGCTTTTGAAGAGAAAGCTTATCGAGCTTACTGAGCGGGAGGCTCACGAATATTGAGATGCGATTATTGAGCATTCTGTAAGTATCAGCAAAAGCGAGCCGGATTTCCGCTTCAGTCCCGGTCGCGGCGGCCGGATCCGGCACACCCCAATGGGCGGTCATCGGCTGGCCCGGCCAATAGGGGCAAGGCTCGTTTGCCGCATCGTCGCAGACTGTAAAGACGAAATCGAGCTTTGGCGCATCTGGCTTTGCAAACTCGCTCCAGCTTTTCGACCGGAACCGAGAGACATCGAAATGCATCTGGCGCAAGAGATCGAGCGTGTAAAGATGTACCTGGCCCTTCGGATGACTGCCAGCTGAGAACGCACGAAAGTTTCCATGTCCTTCTCGATTTAGGATAGCTTCCGCGATAACCGAACGTGCGGAATTGCCGGTACATAAAAACAAAACATTGTAAGCGCGATCAGGCACGGACTTTCTCCTGCTTTTTGCTCGGAACGCCGCAGTTTAAGTCTGCAAGAAGCGGCGCACAGATTTCCGCGCGGCCATTGCAACAGTCGCGCGTCAGAAAGCTCACAAGCGAACGAAAACCATCAAGGTCAGCGCAGTAGTACATCATGCGACCTTCCCGTCGTGCAGCCACCAACCCCGATCGCGTTAACACGGCAAGGTGAGTGGACATCGTGTTGTGCGGCACCTTGCAATTCCGAGCAATTTCACCGGCTGCGATTTGGTTTGGATACGTTTTGAGAAGTCGTCGAAAAACCTTGAGGCGCGTTGGCTGCGCCAAAGCCGTAAATGCTTCAATTGCCGTGCTTCCATCCGTATGTCGAGACATACGGACATATTATAACTCTGGTGTGACAGCAGCAACGGTTTCGTTGATGTCCGCTATTGGCACGCAGCGGACATAGGCTTGTGCGCTGCAATGTCCGCTATTGGGGATAAAGCGGACATTGCTTGTGCACAATTGTGAGCGCGTGAGATCTGCTAAAACAACTTTGCGTTTATACGTTGGTGTAGCTCAGCGATACGCACGCTCAGTATTTCCGAGCCAAAAAATGCGCTGGGGTTATCGGGTGAGGTCAGTCTGATGTGGATGACCATTTGGACCGTGACAATTGCAACGGCGCTTGGATTTTCGGTATTGGCCACACTGCTGAAAGACGGCGCCACGTTTCGGAACAAGTTGCGGGAGGAGTCGCGTCAAACAGCCCAACGGGCAGGAGATCACCATGAGTGAAAGAATTAATTTGGAACTTATCTCGCGTCGAAGGGCCTTTTCCTTTCTGGGCTCGGCGGCTGCGTTGAGTCTTGCTTTGCCGGCGACGGTGCTCATCGCAACGGATGCCGAGGCCCGCGTTGGTAATCCAGGCTCAGCCGTGAGCGTTGCTGGCGCGAATCGGCGTGATCGACGTCAGGACCGGCGGTATAAGAATTCACCGACCACGACATCACCAACCGTACCAACCACAACGGGAGAAAAAAAATAAGGGCGTTTGAGGGCTACCGAAGCGTGGCCCCCGCATTGTGTGTCGCTGCGAAATGTCCGCTATCGGCACGTAGCGGACATCAGTCCGCCCTCAAGCCTCCGGCCTCTTCCCGAGCGCTGAATTGAGCCGTTACTATGCCGTGTCCGGAGCCTTTGGGGGCAACATGAGACGCGGCGCGTTCATTCTGCATTTAGGCGGCGCAGTGGCGACGTGGTCGCTTGTGGTGCACGCGCAATATTTGCCGGCCGGTTACCCAGACCATCCTATCACCCTCATCGTTCCCTACGCGCCCGGCGGAGGCAATGATGTTTTGGCGCGTGCCGTGGCTGAGCCCATGGGCGAGTCGCTCGGCCGGCGGCTGGTGATTGAAAATCGGGGTGGTGCCGGCGGTTCGGTCGGCACTCGCCAGGTCGCTAAGGCTGCGCCCGACGGTTACACCCTCGGGCTCGGCGGCACCGGCACGCTCGCCATCGACCCGACGCTTTATCCGAATGTCGACTACGATCCGCGCAAGGACTTCGCGCCGGTCGGCCTGATTGCCACCAGTCCCCTCATAATCCTGGTGAATCAGTCGGTCCCCGCGCACAACGTGCAGGAGCTAATTGCGCTCGCCAAGGCGCAACCAGGCAAGCTGAACTATGCCTCGGCCGGCGTCGGGAGCGGTATACATCTCGGCACCGTGCTGTTTGCAGAAGCGGCCGGCATTGCGATCACGCATGTTCCCTACAAGGGATCCGGACCGGCGCTAACGGATCTGCTTGGCGGGCATGTGCAGATTTATTTCTCCTCCCTACCCCCTGCGATCGGGCTGGTGAAAGAAGGTAAGTTGCGTGCGCTCGGCGTCACCGGCTTGAAGCGCTCGGCATCGTTCCCCGATGTGCCGACCGTAGCCGAGCAAGGTTTGCCGGGCTTCGAAGCCGTGTTGCACTATGGAATCGTCGCGCCCGCCGGCACGCCGCGATCGATTATCGACAAGCTCAACGTCGCGCTGCGCACGGCCCTGGACGATCCCAAAGTACATGGCCACCTCGCGACCGAAGGCGCCGAGCCGTTGCCGACATCGCCGGAAGAATACGCCGCGGACATTGACCGCGAGGAAGCCAAATGGGCGGCGCTGGTGAAGAAGTCCGGCGCGCAAGCGAAGTGACTTGTGTTAGCCCACGCCGAGCTCTTTGAAAATCTCTTCGTTGTGCTGACCGAGCGCAGGCGGCGGCGTGTCAACGCGCGGGCCGCCGTGCGCATATGTAAACGCTCCAATCGGCACGCCGAAACCGCCATCAACTCCGTTGCCGCCTGAGTGGTGATGGATGATTCCTCGGCTCTTGAGCTGCGGATCGGCCACCGCCTCGCCCATGGTGCGCACGCGCGCCGCCGGCACGTGGCGCGCTTGCAGAAATTTTTCCCATTCGTCCGCGGTGCGGGTGGGCATTATCTCGCTCAACACTTGCGCCTCACGCGCTCGGTCAGCGTCACGCTCCTCATTGGTCTTCTTGATCATGTCGGGTCGCTCAAGTAGAACCCATAGTCGGCGCTGTTGTCTGAGGTTGCTCGCGCCCAGCATCACCAGCCCGTCTTTGGTTTGATACGCGCTGTTGGTCGCATGTGGATTGAGGTTGCCATTCGGCTTCGGGTGCACACCATTGCGCAAATAGCCGGTCAGATGCGAGCTCATCAGAATGAGCGCTACGTCGAGCATTGCCATGTCGATGCGCTGGCCCATCCCTGTGCGCTCCCGCTGGAACAGCGCGGCGGATAATGCGAAGGCGCCGGTCATCCCGGTGGCGTAGTCAATCGCGGGCGACCCAAACTTGACCGGATTGACCTCCGGCGTGCCGGTCATCGCCATAATACCGGAGGTAGCCTGGATCACGTGGTCGTAGGCGGTCTGCACACTGCGCGGCCCCGCCTGGCCGAAAGCCGAGAACGAAGCATAAATCAAGCGGCGATTGATCGCGGCAAGTGAGTCGTAGCCTAAGCCGAGCGCATCAAACGCGCCCGGCCGGTAATTCTCCACAAACACGTCAGCAGTCGCGACCAGTTTTTTCAGAATTTCGCGATCCCTCGCTTGCTTTAGGTCGAGCGCGATCGAGCGTTTGTTGGAGGCCTGCGTCAGGAACGCCGTCCCCATATTGCGACGGTTGAGGTCCTTATCAGTGCCGGCGCCCCGGCTCTGGTCGGGATCGTCTGGATTCTCGACCTTGATCACGTCGGCGCCCAGTACGGCCAATTGATAGGTGGCGAACGGCCCCGCAAGCACATGGGTGACATCGATCACCCGGATCCCTTCGAACGGTCGCATGCTGTCCTCCCGCGCCAACGGAGGCCAGCATAGCCGCTCAACGCGGGATCGGCTCAAGTCCTTTCGCAATGAACAACTCGGCGGCGGACGGCGTAGCGAGACTATCTACGAAGGCTTTGGCAGCGGCAGAATCCTTGGCGGCGCTGCCGACGCCTGCTGCGAATACCGTGTAGAGCTGAAGCTCCCCCGGTAGCGGCCCAACATATTGTACGCCTTTGACGGGTAGCAACTCGGGGATCTGTTGCACGGCCATCTCCACTTCTCCACGCGCGACCAGTTCGGCGATGCGCCCGCTCGGGCCGAGGACTATCTTGTCGTGCATTGCGTTGGCAATGCCGAGCCGATCGAGCAGTGTCTCAAAATACAAACCGCTGGTCCCCTCCTTCGAGCGCACTAGCGATCGCGCAGCGAGTAGCGCGCGCTTGAACGCATCTACTGTCGTGATGTCCGGCCTGGCTGCGCCCTGAGGCACCGCGACGCCGAGGCCGGATCGGCCGATGTCTGTGCAGGCCTCACGGTTGACTTTGCCCTGTCGGGCCAGTGCATCGATCACTGGCCGTGTGACGATCACGACATCGAACGCTGCGCCACCTTCGATTCTGCGTTTGAGCGCATTGGCCGGATCGTAATCAATCGCAAGGCTAAACCCGCCTGCCCGCTCGAACAAAGGTCCGAGTTCGCACAGGACCTCCTGGACGGCGTGGGTACTGAGGATCGTGATATCCGCCATCTCCAACCGTAACAATTAAAGGACGTTATGTCCGCTTATGACCCAGAGCAGACATTTAGTCGCCCTTTCCAAGGGTTGGTTTACGCCGGTACTATGGGTATCCAGATTGAGGTCGGGCATGCGGCGACGCGAATTCTTTACGCTTCTCGGCGGCGTGGCAGCAGCAGGCGCCCGGCCGCTTTATGCGCATGCGCAGGGCTCTCTAAAGGTCTGGCGCATTGGCATACTGGATACAACGTCCGCAAAGTCAGCCAACGTCGAAGCCTTTCGGAATGCTTTGTCGCAGCTCGGCTACGTGGGAGGTCAGAATTTAATAATTGAGTATCGCTCGGGCGAAGGCCGCATCGGACGGTTCCCCGAACTCGCGGCTGAGCTGGTCGGTCTCAAGGTCGACATTATAGTGACGCGAGGAACACCGGCGGTAATTGCCGCTGGGAATGCCACCAAGACTACGCCCATTGTCATGGCAGCAATCGGCGAGCCGCTGGAGACTGGAATGGTCGCTAGCCTGGCGCGGCCCGGTGGAAATGTTACCGGTCTGAGCGCCTTCGTCACTGAATTGACCGCCAAACGCATCGAGATTATGCGCGAGCTAATGCCACTAATGTCGCGAATCGCGTTGCTGGACAATATGGAGAACCGCAGCGTTCCCCCGCAGTGGGAGGAGATGAAGAACGCGGCGCTTGCCCTGGGAATCCGGCCACAATTATGCGACGTGCATAAACCTGAAGATATCGAGGACGCGTTCAATACCGCGCTGGCCGAACGCGCCGATGCGCTCTCAGTTGGAAATGATAGCGTCGTTATTGCAAGCCGCCACCAGATTGCGGAACTCGCCGCCAAACATCGGCTGCCGACGATCTATGCGACTCGCGAGTTTGTCGATGTGGGTGGGCTGTTATGCTACGCAGCTAATTATTCCGACCTGTATCGACGCGCAGCAAGCTACGTGGATAAAATTTTCAAGGGCGCCAAGCCAGGCGAATTGCCGGTCGAACAGCCTGCTAAGTTCGAGCTGGTTATCAACCTCAAGACCGCCAAAGCGCCCGGCATTACCGTGCCATACTCGCTGCTCGCCCGCGCCGACGAGCTAGTCGAATAGGGTTATTGATTGCTGTGGTGCGACAGGAGGTTCAGGTGCGACACATGGCTCATATTGTCGAAACGATTGTTTTTAACGGCCGGTGGCTGGTGGCGCCGTTTCTTTTGGGATTGGTCATCGGCCTCGCGGCGCTCGTGTTCAAGTTTCTCATCAAACTTTATGATTTCGTCATACAAATCCCCGGGGCTCCGCCCGCAGATGTGATTGTCGGCATTCTCACACTCGTGGATCTCACGCTCATCGCCAACTTGATCGTCATTGTCATCTGTTCGAGCTACGAGAACTTCCTCACGCACGTTGATCCTGCAAAACACCCTGATTGGCCGGATGGGTTGGTTAAAATCGGCTATTCAGACCTCAAGCAGAAGCTACTCGGCTCGATCGCAGCCATCGCTGCCGTCAATGTGCTTGAGTGGTTCATGGACATCGAGCGGCATGCGGACAACACCAAGTTGGCCTGGGTCGTTGGCATACTGCTTGCGTTCGCAGTTTCCATGCTCATTATTTCGATCGCCGACCGATTGAGCAACGAAAATGAAAACAGGGCGTCAACGAAGGCTTCGCGTCAGCGCTAGAAGCAGCGATTGCCTCGTGCACTATTGCTCGCCGGCAATGGAATTGGCAGGACAGTCGCGCCGAAGCTGTTCGTTCAATCGTGTTATTTTTCGTTCGGCAACCTCGCGCTCGCTCTTTAGAAAGGCTTCGAGAACTTCAATACGCTTGTCCAATTTACCGCGAACTGCTTCGAGATGTTTTATCTGCGTCTCTTGCGTTGCGGTTAGGGCCTCGGCTTTTTTGATCTTGTCTTCCAGGGCCGATGTTTGTTGATTGAGCGCGGTCCGATGTCGCCTTTTTTCACCTTGGGCCGCTGCCACCAATTTGAACCGTTCTGCCGAGGCAGACACGACTTCCGAATTCAGGAATTTCACCTGCTCCAGCGCTGAGGCGACATTTGTCTGCCTGATGTTGTATGCGGCCTCTAACCCAAGCAAACGGCCGGCTAGCCCTTTTGACTCCTGGAGAGCCTCATCACGTTCGGCCTGCAAGGTTAGTTTTTCATTTTCGGAAATTACGATCTTGTCTTGGGCCGCGACAACATCCGCCTTGTGCTGGGTCGTTGTCACGTGAAGCGTTACAACAACACGGTTGAGACGATCAATTTCGTCATACGCGTTTTTTAGCTCGTTCGCCTGCTGTTGCTGAGCGTTATAAAGTTCAACAATCTCGATAACACGCAAATTGAGTTCTGTGGATTGCTTTGCAATTTTATGCTCGAGCGCTCTGATGTCAGCACCGGGATCGGCTGACAGCGCGGGCCAAAGCTCCCCCCCGACATCGAAGGTCGGTTCGGAAAGTTTCATAACCGAGCCTTTCTCATTGAAGGCAGGTTCAAACGCGTTATTTCGGGCACAGAAATGCGGCGACACAGGCGAATCGCGATCGTCAGTGGCGGCTCAAACTTGGGATGAACCCCTTAACCATCGCTTAATGCAGGCGGTGCCCGTGCGTGCGGCAGACGCACTCCAGCGGCATCGCGACGACTGGATCGGAGCAAATCGCATGGCAGCTATTCGGCATTGCGGCCGCGAGCCATAAATTGGCCCCACCCCGGAGGCCAAATCGAATAGGCACTTAGGGGGTGATTTGCTTACAATCCGTAATCTCGTACTCGCGTTGGCGGTTGGCGGTTGGCGGAGCTATTTTCCTGGCGGAGCGCGCGCAGGCGCAAGACAAATCAATTGCTGTGGCTTCCACCACCGAAGCACAGGACTCCGGCCTGTTCGGGTATCTGCTGCCGCTGTTTACACAGAAGACTGGCATCACCGTCAATGTGACGTCAGTGGGTACCGGCCAGGCGCTCGACGCCGGCCGACGCGGCGCGGCTGATGTTGTGTTCGTGCATGCGAAGGTGGCAGAGCTCAAGTTCCTCGCTGAAGGTGACGGTGTGAAGCGCAATCCGGTGATGTATGACGACTTCGTGCTTGTTGGGCCGGAGAGCGACCCCGCCGGCATCAAGGGTATGAAAGACGTCGCCGCGGCATTGAAGACGATCAAGGACAAGCAAGCACCTTTCATATCGCGTGGGGATCGCTCGGGCACACACTTCGCTGAACTTGCACTTTGGAACAAGGACGTCGGAATCGACATCGAGAAACAGGGCGGCCCCTGGTACAAATCGATTGGCCAGGGAATGGGAGCAACACTCAATGCTGCCGGTGCCAGTGGCGCTTATGTGCTGACGGATCGCGGCACATGGACTGCGTTCAAAAGCAAAGGTGACCAGACAATTCTTGTGGAGGGTGACCGGCGGCTGTTCAACCAGTTCGCCGTCATCATGGTCAATCCGGCCAAGCACCCGAACGTGAAGAAGGAGTTTGCGCAGGCGTTCATCGACTGGCTGTTATCGCCGGAGGGGCAAAATGCGATCGCCCGCTACAAGATTGACGGTCGGCAGCTATTTTATCCGAACGCGAGCGACCCCAACGCTTGAGGGTTTACACGGTCAGGCCGGGCGCGCGACACGCGTGTCAATTTCGCTGCGAAGCATCGCAAAATCGATTGGTTTGGTCAGAAGCGCCTCGGCACCCCCTTCCAGGGCCTTACGCTTGGTGTCTGCATCGCCATAGGCGGTAATCATGATCACGGGCACATCCGGCCGAACCGCTTTGGCCTTGGGCAATAGTTCAAGGCCCGTCATCCCGGGCATATTGATGTCGGAAAGGATCAGAATGAGCGAGGCATTCCGCGCATCGCTGATGCACTGAAGCGCGGCGACTGCGGACTGAGCAAACTCCATGGTATAACGGCCCGAGCGCAGGTCGTGCCGGAATTGCTGGCGAAACAACGCCTCAACATCGGGCTCATCATCCACCACGAGAATGAGCAAGTTCATCGGCGTTCTTCCGATTTAAGTGAGGCTGCGCGCGGCAGAATGATTCGAAATTCGGTAAACTCACCGAAAGCGGTTTCAACTGCAATAGACCCGCCATGTTGCTTGACGATGATGTCGTGGCTGATGGACAAGCCTAACCCAGTGCCCTCGCCCGCCGGTTTCGTCGTAAAGAACGGATTGAACATCCTTTCCTTGATTTCTGGTGGAATGCCGGTGCCGTTGTCGCGGATCGTGATTTCGACGCGATCCCCGAGGTTCTTTGTCGCGGCAGCAAGAGTTGGCTCATAGTCACCACCATTCACTTTTTCTTTGCGTTTGGTTGCCGCGTAAAATCCATTAGAGATCAGGTTGAGCAGCACGCGCGTGATTTCTTGTGGGAACAAGTCAACGGCACCGGCCGCAGGATCAAATGACATTTGCAGGGTGATATTGAAGCCAGGTTTTTCTGCCCGTGCCCCGTGATAAGCCAGATTGAGGCTTTCTTCGACAATCCCATTGATATCAACCGGCCTGTGCTCGCCTGAACCCTGCCGTGAATGCAGCAACATGTTCTTGACGATCGAATCCGCACGCTTGCCGTGCTGGACAACCTTGTCGAGATTCCCCTTCAACATGTCCGCGATTTCATTGATTTCCGTTTGCAGCTTACTGTCGAGCTTGACCCCGGCAAGTGCTTGCCGCAACTCGTCAATGAGTTCGACCGAGACAGACGAGAAGTTATTGACGAAATTGAGCGGGTTCTTGATTTCGTGCGCTATGCCCGCAGTCAGCTGGCCAAGCGAGGCCAATTTCTCGGTCTGGACAAGGCGATCCTGGGCGGTCCGCAGATCCTCGAGCGAGGCGCCCAATTCGCGCGTGCGAGCCTCCACGCGTTCGAACAGCCTTGCATTCTGTATCGCCAGCACTGATTGTGCAGCAAAGGTTTGCAAGAGCTCGATTGTGCTTTTGGGAAATTCCCCCGGCTGCTTGCGCCGGACAACAAGCGCACCCACAACCTCATCGCCGCTGAGCAGAGGAACAATCAGCAAGGCCCGATAGCCTGCGCGGACAATGATATCGAGCGTGGCTTTGGGATCGTGCTGGATATCAGATATCTGGAGTGGCGTGCGGCTTTTAACCGCTTGGGTAATTGCGGTGTCGCCCATACCAATATGACGATCCTTGATTTCTGCGACGAGAGCTTCTTCAAGTCCATAGGTCGCCCGCAGATGGAATTCTTTGTTGGTTTCGTCAAATACGTAGATCGCGCCCGCCTCTGTGCTGGACAGCTGGGTCGCTTTCGCAACGATCGTCGTCAGAACGGTTTCAAGATCGACTGTCGAATTGACTGCTTGCGTCACTTCGCCGAGCGCGCGCAGCTCGCCGACCGATTGCGCGAGCTCCCGAGTTCGTAACTCAACTTTGTTTTCCAGACCGGTGTACGATTCTTCCAGGCGGCTCGCCATATCGTTGAATTGATCGGCGAGCGCCTCAAACTCATCGCCAGTCTTGACCGAAATACGTTGTGCCAAGTCGCCGCCGCCGATCCGGGCCGCCCCGGCGCGCAGCGCCTGGATAGGAATGACCATCCGACGAGCCAGGAACATTCCGGCGAGTGCTGCAAGAAAAAGCGCGCCGAACAACACCAGCGCTGTGCGCTTTATGGAAGCGACAAGCGGCTGATAGGCTTCATCGACCGGAAGCTCCACAAAAACAGTCCAGCCGAGCGGAGTGACCGGCGCAAAGGCGGTCAAAACCTGCCGGCCCTGAATATCGGTCGTAGCCTGGAAGTCTTCCGACGCATTTCCCGCCTGTCCGTGCTGCGCTGCCTGGACTTGTGCGAGACGACTCATGTCCGTGTTTCGCAAGACCAAACTAATGTCCGGGTGTGCAATCAAACGCCCACGCCCATCCACGACGTAGGCATGACCGTTTTGACCAACTTTGATTTTGGAGACGACGTCCCAGATCAGCTTGAGGTTAACTTCTGCAATGCTGACGCCGGCATCGCGGCGAGTGCCGGCCAGGGACAACGTCATATACGGTTCAGATTCGCGGCGGAAATAAACTGGGCCGTAATAAATCTTGTTCTTCACGGCTTCGGTAAATTTAGGCTCCTTCGACAGATCGAGACCGCTGCCTACAACATCCATGGCAAGGCGCGACACACGCAATTGCTCTTTTCCGCTCGCGTCGACCTGTGAAAGCTCGGTGATTGCCGGAACCTGCCGCAACAAGCGTAGCGCATCGAATCGACGTTGTTCGATCGTTTCGGTCGACCACAGTAGCTGTGTTGTCCATCCCAACTGACTTTGAATTTCATTGACGAATTGGCCAATTTTTGTTGCCGCCGCCTCTGCCTGCTCGTGCTGGATCTGGATCAATGTCGCTTTATGGGTGCGATACGAGACCCATATTTCAAAAAGTCCGTTGACAAGTAACGCTACGGAAA
>JBATYN010000464.1:0-1858 GCA_049674125.1 Pseudolabrys sp.
GTGCCCAATTTCGCACGTGCCTGTGGCCGTGTGTCGGTCGGTAGGTAGCGGGACAAGAGGCCCGCCAGCCGCCTGGAGAGAGAAGCCAAAACCTCTCCAAGAAATCTGACCGGCAGCTGGAGGCGAAACCAGCACACTCTGCTCTCAGCAGGGGACGCGGCTTAAAGCAACGACGATCGGGCTTCCTTGGTCTCTGCCGGTCTCCACCACCGGCGCGGGTCACCGAAGAGGCTTGTTCATCTTTGCCGGCCGTGCGGGCGGGGGTCTCCCCCATCCAATCCAAGGCAGCATGAGCGGGATACGATGTGAAGCGTTGGCGCGTCCCCATCGCGCGCAGACGCTTGCCCGTCGTTAACCGCGACATCCGGGGCTTGATGGCCCCGTCAGCCGTGGGGAATAGCGCCAATGACTGAGCGCATTCGTGAGTTCTTACGTAAGCGTAACGATGAAGGCCCATGCCTCGTCGTCGACCTTGAGGTCGTCCGCGACAACTATATTGCCTTCGCCAAGGCCCTGCCCGACACACGCGTGTTCTACGCCGTGAAGGCCAATCCGGCACCGGAAGTGCTGGCGCTGCTGGCCAAGCTCGGATCGTGCTTCGACACCGCTTCGGTCGCCGAGATCGAAATGGCGTTAGCGGCCGGTGCTACGCCCGACCGCATTAGCTACGGCAATACGATCAAAAAGGAGCGGGACATCGCCCGCGCCTACGCCCTTGGCGTCCGCCTCTATGCGGTCGACTGCAAGGCTGAAGTCGAAAAGGTCGCCCGGGCTGCGCCCGGGAGCCGCGTGTTCTGCCGCATCCTTTCGGATTGCGTCGGCGCGGAATGGCCGTTGTCGCGCAAATTCGGCTGCGAACCGGCCATGGCTGTAGACGTACTAGAACATGCCCTCAAGGCCGGCCTTGAGCCGGTCGGGGTGTCGTTCCATGTCGGCTCGCAGCAACGCAACCAACATGCCTGGGACCGCGCGCTCGCATCGGCGGCTGCGGTATTCAAAGAATGTGGCGAGCGCGGCATCAACCTGACAATGGTCAACCTTGGCGGCGGCTTCCCGACCAAATACCTGAAGAACGTGCCCTCGGTGAAAACCTATGGCACGGCGATCTTCAAGGCGCTGCGCAAGCATTTTGGCAACCGTATCCCGGAGACGATCATCGAACCGGGCCGCGGCATGGTCGGCAATGCCGGTACCATCGAGGCCGAAGTCGTCCTGGTTTCCAAAAAGAGTGAGGAGGACGACGTCCGTTGGGTCTATCTCGATATTGGCAAGTTCGGCGGCCTCGCTGAGACCATGGACGAGTCGATACGTTACCCAATCCGCACCCCGCGTGACGGTGACGCCTTAGCACCATGCGTGCTGGCGGGACCGACCTGCGATTCAGCCGACGTGCTGTACGAGAAGGAGCCGTACATGCTCCCGGTCAGCCTGGAGATCGGCGATAAGGTACTGATCGAGGGCACCGGCGCCTATACGGCGACCTACTCATCGGTCTCGTTCAATGGCTTCTCGCCTTTGACGACCTACCACATCTGACAACGCCGGGAGCCGGTCGTACCGGCTCCCTTAATCCGCACCCGATAACGCCACTGGAGCGCGCGCGATTGTGCGCGCGGGCTGGAGCAAACGAAATGATCTCGATCAGAAAAGAACGCCCTCCTGACGTCGCAGCGCGTGAGGCATTGCTCGATCAAGCTTTCGGCAAGAACAGAAGGCGCAAGAGCTCGCAGCGTTTGCGAGATGGCCGGCTACCGGCCGAAGGCCTCGCGTTTGTGGCGGCGGAGGGCGTGCGCATCGTAGGCACCGCGCGCCTTTGGGACATCGGGTGTGGCAACGGCGAAGCGGCCCTCCTGCTGGG
>JBATYN010000465.1:0-6447 GCA_049674125.1 Pseudolabrys sp.
GCACAGACCGCATCAGCTTGTCACGATCGAAAGGCACACGGCGGCTGTTGCGCTTGATGACCGTCAATTCGCGTAACTGCACACGTTCAAACGTCGTGAAGCGGAAATTGCAGGTCAGACATACGCGGCGACGGCGGATGACGGCCGAATCTTCGGTCGGCCGCGAATCCTTCACCTGTGTGTCGAGACTTCCACAACTCGGGCAACGCATGACTAGGCCCTCACCCGCTGCACTTCGTCAATGTAGACGCCCTGCTCATTGATAAATCGGAAATCGATCAACCATCATCTTCACTTTGTCGCGCACCGCGGTTTCAACCAGTGAATCTTCCTCGACATGCTTCTGGGACAGCACGTCGAGCACTTCGACAATCATCTCGCCGACCTGCCGGAATTCGGCGATGCCGAAGCCGCGGGTCGTGCAGGCCGGGGTGCCGAGACGGATGCCGGACGTCACCGTCGGCTTTTCGGGATCGAACGGGATGCCATTCTTGTTGCAGGTGATATGCGCGCGGCCCAAAGCCGCTTCGGCGACCTTGCCGGTCAGCCGCTTCGGCCGCAGATCGACCAGCATCAAATGGGTGTCGGTGCCTCCCGAAACAATGTCGAGGCCGTGTGATTTCAATGTCTCGGCGAGCGCTTTAGCATTCTCCACAACGTTACGCGCATAGATGCGGAAACTCGGCCGCAGCGCCTCGCCGAAGGCCACCGCTTTGGCGGCGATCACATGCATCAACGGGCCGCCCTGCATGCCCGGGAAAACCGCCGAGTTGAGTTTCTTGGCGATCTCTTCGTCGTTGGAAAGAATCACGCCGCCGCGCGGACCGCGCAGAGTCTTGTGTGTCGTCGTTGTCACGACGTGCGCATGCGGGAATGGCGAAGGGTGGACCCCGGCGGCGACGAGACCGGCAAAATGCGCCATGTCGACCATCAACAATGCGCCGACGCTGTCGCAAATTTCACGGAAGCCACGGAAATCGATGATGCGCGGATAAGCGGAGCCGCCTGCGATGATCAATTTCGGCTTGTGCTCGCGCGCGAGCCGCGCGACCTGCTCCATATCAATGCGGTGGTCGTCTTGCCGCACGCCATAGGGCACAGGCTTGAACCATTTGCCCGACATGTTGACCGGCGAGCCGTGTGTGAGGTGGCCGCCGGCAGCGAGATTGAGCCCCATGAACGTGTCGCCGGGCTGCAGCAAGGCGAAGAATACTTCCGCGTTGGCGGATGCGCCGGAATGCGGCTGCACATTTGCAAACTTGCAGCCGAACAATCTGGTGACGCGATCGATCGCAAGCCGCTCGGCGATGTCGACAAACTGGCAGCCGCCGTAATAGCGCTTCCCCGGAAGACCTTCGGCGTATTTGTTGGTAAGGACCGAACCCTGCGCTTCAAGCACAGCCCGCGAGACGATGTTCTCGGATGCGATGAGCTCGATTTCATCGCGCTGGCGTCCCAGCTCCTGCTGGATCGCGTTGGCAATCTCGGGATCGACCTCGCGCAAGTTGGCCGAGAACAGAGCTTCCACGTCGCTATCAGGCTTGGGGTTCGAGCTCGCCGACATCACGGTCTCCTGGCGCCGGTAGCGATCGGCGCCGAATAAGGGGCAAGCGCACGATCCCGAAAAGCAGGTACCGGTTTTCGAAAAAGACCATGCGCCCAGATAAAATCCGGGATTAGCCCGGCAATAGCATATCGGTCGCCACCCGCCAAGCATTGGGCTGTGGACCGCGCCAAGCCGCAATATCTAGGGGACCAGCGCTTTTTGCCGGCCAGGCAAAAGAAAACCCCGGCCGGGATGCGGCCGGGGACGAGTCAAACTGCCCGTAATCGAATTTAGAGACGGTAGAGGATCTGGTCGGTCCAGAACCGCTCGAGCCTATGCAGCGACTTGTTGAGCGTGGAGAACTCTTCGGCGTTGATGCCGCCGACCTGCTCAACAGTGCGCACGTGTTTTTGATAGAGTGACTCGATGATATCGCGCACCTCGCGGCCCTTGTCGGTCAGCTTGATGCGAACCGAGCGCCGGTCGACCCGCGAACGCTGATGGTCGAGGAACGCCATTTCCACGAGTTTCTTGAGGTTGTAGGAAACGTTTGAGCCGAGATAGTAGCCGCGCGTACGCAGCTCACCGGCCGTCAGTTCCTTGTCCCCAATGTTGTAAAGCAGCAGGGCCTGCACCGAATTGATATCGGAGCGGCCTCGCCGGTCGAACTCGTCCTTGATGACATCGAGCAGCCGGCGATGCAGCCGTTCGACTAACGTCAAGGCTTCCAAGTACTGTGGCCGAATGTGATCGAGCTGCGCCTCGCGTCCGGCTGGCTCGACCGTCTTCGCGACGGCTTTCATGTTCAACGCCCCTTGCGTTTATATTTTACGTCCCCGGTTACAAGGCCCTGTTTCCCCGCTCCGGATGTGACGGACACTAAGAGGGGCAGTCTAAAATCGGCTTAAATAACACCATAAAGATTAGGTTTATTTGCAACGGTGAACGGAGTCTTGACCATAAAATTCTACGAAACGGCGCAAGGCTTCGTTCACTCTAGAAACCCGCATCAATCGCGGATGAAGCGAATAATTCCGGAAAAGTCGCGTGACGCTTCCCCGCTCGTCACGTATTGCGAATAAATTCGCGCGGCGTCGGCGCCCAATTCCGTTCTTGTTCCGGTCGCCTTTGCAGCTTCTTGCGACAATTTTAAATCCTTTAGCATCATCGCCGCGGTGAACCCGGCCTGATAATCGCGGTTGGCAGGCGATGTCGGAACCGGTCCCGGTACGGGACAATAAGTCGTAAGCGACCAGCACTGTCCGGAAGACTTTGAAGAAATGTCGAATAATTTTTGATGATCAAGGCCGAGCTTTTCCGCAAGCACGAACGCTTCTGAGACCGCGATCATCGACACACCGAGGATCATGTTGTTGCAGATCTTCGCCGCCTGGCCATTGCCGGCACCGCCGGCGTGCACGATCGTCTTGCCCATCTTTTCCAAAATCGATTGTGCGCGCGCGAAGGCTTGCGTGCTTCCGCCGACCATGAACGTGAGTGTCGCCGCGGTCGCACCGCCGACGCCGCCCGAGACCGGCGCGTCGAGCATCAACAGACCTTTTTTGTCCGCTTGCGCAGCGACGGCGCGTGCCGTTTCCACATCGATGGTTGAGCAGTCGATCAGCAGCGTGCCGGCATTGGCGTTGTCAACGATCCCGGAAGAGCCGAGATAAACCTCGCGGACTTCCTTGCCCGACGGAAGCATCGTGATGACCACGTCGGCGCGCGCGGCAACGCCTTTCGCCGTCTCGACGATCACACCGCCCGCAGCCTTGAGCTTTTCGAGCGACGCCGGATTGACGTCAACGCCTTCCACCTGGTGGCCAGCCTTGAGCAGATTCTGTGCCATCGGCAATCCCATATTGCCAAGGCCGATAAATCCGATGCGCGCCATTGCGCCCTCCTCGATTTGCTTCGTCTGTTTCTTAAGGCGGCTGCTCTTGTGCCGATTTCAGCGCCAGCCACAGGTAAAGCGCGAGCAATGCGCCTTCCAGCACACCGGTCAGCCAACCCCCGCCGAACACTTGCGGAAAAAATATTTCGACCGCCAACATCGAGGCAACCGCCGTTAGCCAGATCACCGCGCCCCACGCCGCTGCGAGCCAGAGGCCAACGGCGGCAACCAGGTCAATCACCGCAAAGAAAACCGTGGCGGTTTGCCAGGCAATCGAATGGCTCTCGAATGGTTGGGTCTCGCCAAAGCCGATGCCGCACACTTGCGCCCAGTGATAGAGACCCTTCAGCAGCGATATCGCAGCCATCGAGCGCAAAAACAAAACGAGACGTCTTGTCCAAGGGCCAACCGAACGCTCGCCCTCATGCTCGCGCACAGGTTCGAGCGAGTACAGGTCTTTGGTTGCGGTGGGCTCGCTCACCGCAACTCCAATTCGGAGTTCGCGAGCGGGGCAAAATGATGCTCGACGTCCGCCTCACCGACATCGGCGAGTGTGGGCGGCCGCCACCGCGGCTTGTTGTCTTTATCGACGATCACGGCGCGAACGCCCTCATAAAAGTCATGGCCATGGATGACACGCGACACTATGCGGAATTCCATGCGCATGCACGTTTCGAAATCCCAGGTATTGCCTCGCCTCACCTGCGCGAGCGCAAGCTTGAGACTGAGCGGCGACTTCGTGCGTATTGTGGCAGCCGTTTGCTGCGCCCATTCCGCATCGGCACTCCCTGACAAAGCTTCGGTGTCGAGCCCAGCGAGAATGTTCTCGACCATATCGCCAGCAAAAAGCCTGTCGATCGCGGTACGCCGCGCTGTGGACGGCCCGTCCCCCACGGGCTCATTGAATGCGGCAAGGACGGCATCGACCGAAACGGTGCCGGTAAGGCCTTCGAGCAACGCCCCAAACCGCGCCGATGGAATGCGATGCGTAGCAATCCCGCCTTCCATTGCGTCAGCAATGTCGAAGCGCTCACCTGTCAGCGCACAGTAGGCGCCGAGCTCGCCCGGCATGCGCGGCAGAAACCAGGTGGCGCCCACGTCCGGAAAAAACCCGATGCCGACTTCGGGCATGGCGAACGAAAACCGATCGCCGGCAACACGATGCGAGCCATGCACCGACACGCCGACGCCGCCGCCCATGGCGATGCCGTCGATCAACGCAACATACGGCTTGCGGTAGTTTTTGATCGCGACGTTGAGCGGATACTCGTCGCGCCAAAATTGCAATGCTTCGTCGCGCTTGCCGGCCTTGCCGAGATCATAAAGCGCGCGGATATCGCCTCCGGCCGAGAAGGCACGTTCGCCGGCGGCGGTGATGACGACACGCGTCACCGACGCATCATCGGCCCAGCGGCCGAGCTGCGCGCGCAAGGCCAGCACCATCGCGTGCGTCACGGCATTCAGCGCCTTCGGCCGATTCAGCGTGACAATGCCCGCCGCGCCGCGACGTTCGAAAAGGATGTCGCTTTCGCTCACGCGGGCCTCAATTGAGTGCCCAAACATAAGCGGCAACCCCGAGCAGCCCGAGCGCGCTACGGCCCAAGTGCAAGCGCCCCCACTGCACGACGAGACCGCGGGTTTGGTCAGTGGCTTGCGCCGGCGCTGTCGATTTCAGCATCCGGTTGGTCGGCATGATGATGAGCATCGTGTATGGCCAGGGCGCGAGGATCAGCGCCGCGCCGACGAGCCAGCGCCAATCATAGGTGAAAACAAAGGCAGCGACGCCAAGCACTCCGGATATCATGGCGAGGCTTGCCTGCATGAGCGCGCCCCGCTGATAACTTGGCTGCCACTGCGTTAATAGCGCTTGCGTTTCGAGTTTCAGGCGGGCCGGCTGCTCAGCCACACTGACATAGACGGCCGCGCCGGCGAACATCGCAGCCGTCGTCAGTGCCAGTTCGCCCGCCCACATCGCAACGCTCACGTTGGTTCTCCGCTTACGCGCTTTGCGCCGGCCAAACGCCCGCTTTTTCCAGCCGCTGCATCGCATCATCTGTGAATTCGGCCTGCGGCGCGTCACCGCCGATCACGAACATCAAAATCGATTCCGCGTTCGGGTCACCCTTGGTGACGTTCTCGAAACGGCGGATCATGCCCGGCGGAAACGACACCACGTCGAACGGCCCCAGGTCGACATATTCGACATCGCCCTTCTCATTTTCCCAGCTGGCGCGCCAGGTGCCCGTCATCGGAATGAACGTTTCATTCGTATCGTGGTTGTGCATTTCCGGCCCGTGGCCGGGCTTGGCCTTGCAGTAACCGAGATTGAAGCCCTCGCGGATCTTGATCGCCGCCATCCGCGCAGCGTGATCGCCTACCGGCGAGGTCGCATTCTCGCCATGACCTTGCGGCGGCTGAAAGCCAATGACGTTGAATAGCGTGCGCTCGCAGCCCGGCATCTTGCTGTCGGGCAGCCCGCCGTCGGAGCCTTTGAGGTCCTTGAAGCGCGCGACGCGCTTCATCATTTCGTCGCGTGAGAGATAGAGTCTTTGAAGCTGCTCCATGATGTCTCCTCCCTGGCCATTTCGCTAATTACCCAGCATAGCGCGGCTGATGATCATCCGCATGATCTCATTCGTGCCTTCGAGTATTTGATGGACGCGGACATCGCGCAAGACGCGCTCTATGGGGTGATCGCGCAAATAACCGTAGCCGCCATGCAGTTGCAGGCAGCCATTGACCACATCGAAACCCGTATCGGTGGCAAGGCGTTTCGCCTGTGCAGCGATACGCGTCGCCGCCGGCTCTTTCTCCCCGACCGCAACCGCAGCGCGATGCAGCAGCAGCCGCGCCGCCGCCAGGTCGGTCGCATAGTCCGCGATGCGGAATTGCAACGCTTGGAAATCGGCGAGACGCGTGCCAAACTGCTTGCGCTCTTTCATATAGGCGATGGTCCGGTCCAGGCAGAATTGCGCACCGCCGATCGAACAAGCACTGATGTTTAAAC
>JBATYN010000466.1:0-10181 GCA_049674125.1 Pseudolabrys sp.
GCGTTGTTCCCTGTTGCGCGATTTTAGCTGCCGTAGCTCAGTGGTAGAGCACCCCCGTGGTAAGGGGGAGGTCGAGTGTTCAATCCACTCCGGCAGCACCACCGTTTGCACAGGGTCCCATCAGCCCGCTGCGGCCAGCGACTTCCTCCGCGACCGACGCTGCACCCGCGTGCGGCCAACAACTTCTGCGTAGTCGTCAATCGGCATCGGCCGGCCGACGAAATAACCCTGAATCTCATTGCAGTTTTCATCCGCGAGGAACCGAAGCTGCTCGCCGTTTCGACGCCTTCCGCGACCACCGGAAGATTGAGCCCGCGGCCAAGAGCGATGACTGCACGAATAATCGTCGCCGCTTGCTGGCTGTGACTGAGATTGGTGACGAAGGCTTGGTCGATCTTGATCTTGTCGAATGGGAATGACTGCAAATACGACAACGACGAATAGCCCGTACCGAAATCGTCCATGGCGATGCGCACGCCAAGGCTTTTCAAGCGCCGCAAGATTGAGACAGCGCGCGTGAAATCGCCGATCAGGACCCCTTCGGTGATCTCCACTTCCAGCCGCGACGGCGCGAGACCGCTCTCCAGCAGGATCTGGTGAACCAGGTGCGGCAAATCCCCGTGCTGGAACTGGACCGGCGACAAATTAATGGAGATTTGCAATGGCCGCGGCCACGACGCAGCTTCACGGCATGCGGTACGCAAAATCCATTCGCCGAGCTCAAGAATAAATCCGCTTTCCTCGGCCAGTGGAATGAAGGTGCTGGGCGGCACGAGCCCGTGGCGTGGATGATTCCAGCGCGCCAGCGCCTCAAATCCGGTGATGTCTCCTTCGATGTGCGCCTGCGGCTGGTAGTGCAGCTCAACCTCATCCCGCAGGATCGCCAGACGTAGATCCTGCTGAAGAGCGCGTCTCTCGCGTAATTGCTTGTCCATCGAAATTTCAAAGAAACGAATCGACCTGCGCATTTCGGACTTGGCACGGAACAGAGCCGCGTCGGTGTTTGCGATGAGTGTCGGTGCATCCATGCCATCTTGCGGATATATCCCGATGCCAATTGTGAGACCGACACGCAGAACATTGCCGTCGATTTCAATGTCGGCATCAAGCGCCGCCGACAATCGCTCAGCAAGCAACTCAGACGCTGCCGGCTGCGAGCCAGTCGGCGTGATGACGGCGAATTCATCACCACCGAGGCGGGCAAAAAAAGCGCCTTGGCACGCGGACTCGAGGCGGCGCGCGACTTCTCGCAGTAGGAGATCACCGACGGCATGGCCAAATACATCATTGACCGACTTGAACCGGTCCAGATCCATACAAATCAGGCCGAAACTTTCATGAGAAGCCGCCGCGAGCGCGACGGTAGAGACGATACAATCATTGAAGGCGGCGCGATTCGGCAAATCGGTCAGCGAATCGTGTTGAGCCATATGCTCGATGCGCTGCTCATGCCGCTTCCGTTCGGTCAGATCATTGATGACACTTATAAGATATTGCGGTTTTCCGTCCGCGGCCTTCACCGGCAACCTGGTCGCGGTAACAATTCGCGTCCCATTGCCCGGCGTAAGAACTGCGTGTTCGTCAAGAAACGCCGTTTGTCCGGAAGCAATCAGTTTACGATCTTCGACTTCAATTGTTTCAGCGCTGGATTTTGGCATGACTTCAGTGGAGGTCTTGCCGAGCATATTGGAGCGGTCGACGCCAAGATATTTCTCGGCTGCTCGGTTGATCAGCAAGTACTGCAGGTTAGGGATGCTCTTCACGATAATTGGCGATGGCACATTCTCGATGATTGTATCGAGGAATGAGCGGGTGCGCTCAAGCTCGCGTTCGGCGAGATTGCGTTCGGTGATATCCTCATGGGTCGCGACCCAGCCGCCGCCTTTCATCGGCTGGTTCACGACCGCAATGGTGCGGCCATCGCTCAATTCTATGGTGAGGGTAAAGGCCTTGCCTTGCCTAAGCGCGGCGCGCAGATCCGCGTCGTAGCGCCTCGGATCAAGTGGAAATGTGCCGGCGGCGATGCGTGCCTCGAGCAAGTCTCGAATTGTACATCCACACCAAATGTGAAGCGGGTGGATATTGTAGAGTTCTCGGTATCGCTCGTTCCAGACGACAAGCTGGTTCTGTGCGTCGAACATGCACAGACCTTGATTCATATTATTGAGCGCAACATCGAGTTGCAGGTTTTGCTCGCTCAGCCGCTGGCGGATGCGCCAAGCCGACAACGATCCAACGAGACAGATACCGAAGCCGCCTACAACGGCCGCCAATGCGAGGGAAATCGAGCTGGCAGATCCTGAATAGAGGTCGATGATTTTCATCATCGCGAGAGCGATAGCAGCGCCGAGCGCGCCGGCAAAAGCAATCATTCGCCAGTCGCGGTACTCGCTAAAATAATTCAATCTACGAAGCATCGGCTCATACCTGACCGGCAAGCGCGCGATTGCCCACCCGTCACGGACCTCCAGCAATTCTGCAGGATCAATTCTGTGGCCGTGTTAAATTCCGACACAAGCCATGGTTAATCGGCATTAACACTACACATGCGTGTACATGCGCGCCGCAGGTTTAAACAGAGTTCGGAAGCGGAGCCGTCAACGTGGCTTTAAAAATTCGAAATCACAGCCTTGGTCGGCACCGAGGATTTCCTGCGCATACAAACGCGCATAGCCCCGCGCGGGTGTCGGGGCAGATGATTTCGATTCCGCAGCGCGCCGTTTGAGCTCGGCGTGTTCTACGATTAAGTCGATTCGCCTCTGTTTGACCGAGAGCCGAATGCGATCTCCGCTACGCACGAGGCCGAGTGGTCCGCCTGAGGCGCTGTCGGGAGTGACATGTAATACAATGGTACCGAAAGCGGTGCCACTCATGCGTGCGTCTGAAACCCGCACCATGTCCTTGACGCCTTTGGTGGCAAGCTTCTTCGGGATAGGCAGATAACCCGCTTCGGGCATTGCCGAGCTCGAGTGTGGACCGGAATTTTGCAAAACAAGGATGTCTTTGACATCGACATCGAGCTTCGGATCGTCGATCCGTGCGGCGAGGTCCTCCAGCGACGAAAATACGACCGCGCGACCCTCATGCTCGAAAAGATTGGCATCCGCTGCCGAGCGTTTGAGAATCGCACCCTGCGGGGCCAGATTTCCAAACAACGCCACGAGACCCCCCTGCGGCTCCAACGGGCTGTTACGTTCAGCGATAATGGTTCGATCGATCCATCCGGCGCCTTCGTGTGCCAGTCGCTCGCCGAGCGTTTCACCTGTAATGGTCTTACAGTCGAGGTGCAGCAGATCTTTCAATTCGCGCAGCAGGGCCCCCATGCCGCCCGCGGCGAAGAAATCTTCCATGTAACCATTGCCGACCGGCTTCAGGTTCACCAGCACCGGCGTCGTGTCGGAAAATTCGTTGAGGCGCTGCAGCGACACCGGAATGCCGGCGCGACCAGCGATCGCGGTCAGATGAATCACGGCATTGGTGGAGCCACCGATCGCAAGCAGAACGCGCAATGCGTTTTCGACCGATTGCTTGTTGACGATACGATCGGGTGTCAGCTGCGAGCCGATCAATTTAACAGCGGCAGCGCCGGTTGCTTCTGCCGCGCGCAAGCGATCGGCGTGCACGGCGGGAATAGCAGCTGTTCCAGGCAGGATCATGCCGAGCGCTTCCGCAATACAGGCCATCGTTGATGCCGTCCCCATGACCGCACACGTACCCGCCGTCGTTGCAAGCTTGCCTTCTACTTCGGAAATTTCGTCAGCATCGACCTTGCCGGCACGGTATTGCGCCCAGAATCGGCGGCAATCGGTGCAAGCGCCCAATCGTTCGCCGCGATGGCGCCCGGTCATCATCGGCCCACCAACGAGCATAACGGCGGGCTTGCCAGCCGAAACGGCGCCCATCAGTTGAGCCGGAACGGTTTTGTCGCAACCGCCCATCAGCACCACCGCGTCCATCGGCTGGGCGCGCACCATTTCCTCGGTGTCGATCGACATCAGGTTGCGGAATTTCAGGCTGGTCGGGTTGAGGAAAACCTCGCCCAGGGAAATGGTGGGAAACTCAATCGGCAGCGCGCCGGCCGTCAACACGCCGCGCTTCACCGCGTCCAGCAATTCCGGGAAATGGCGGTGGCAATTGTTAAAGCCCGAGGGCGTAAAAGCGATGCCAACGACGGGCTTTTCGAGCATCGCGCGGGAATAACCCATCGATTGCGCAAACGAGCGCCGTAGATAAAGAGAAAAGTCGCGGTCGCCGTAATTCGTGAGGCCGTTCGCGATGCCAGTGGGTTTATCGTTCATGCGGATGCTTTTTGCAGCCCTGCGAGGATAGATGCAAGCCGTTGCGACCAAGGGTGCAGGACGAAGCGCTTGGACAGCGCAGGATAGCGCTGGCTTATCAGATTAACACCCATCTGCTGCAGCCAGACCATAACCACCAACGTGGTCAGCAACCAGCTCAGGAAATGATAGCGAGCCGTCGCGGCGGTATAGAACAGGGCGACGGCGTGCTGCGTCAGCGCCGAGGCACCAATCAAACGCAACCAGGAATCAAACTGCCGGCCCCTGAAGACGACGTATAAAAGAATGGCCACACCGGCAGCATTCAACGGAACAGTGGCGTAGGACTCCGCCGGGCCACTGAGCCAGTGTGCAATTTGCGAGAAGAACCGCGCGAGGTACTCCCCACGCAAGTCCAGTGTCATGAGTTCGTGCGCGGCCGCTCCATAAGCGGTCGGCGGCATCACCAGCACGGCTATGTGTTCTGCATTGGCGCTGAAGAGCACGAACACATGTCCGTAAACCCAATTGTGGAGCGCCATAGAAAACACAGGAAGGAACCCGATGCACAGACCAGCGAGACGTGGCCATTGCCGCAAATAAAGCGCCGCCATGCCGGCACCTCCGAGCAAAATTGCGGCGGCTGGCGCGACGATGGGCTTCATGAAAATTCCAAGCGCCAACAGGAGAGCGCCAAAAAAGGCCGGCCAAAAATTTCTGCGTTCTAGCGAACGACCGCCGATGATCGGCAAAACGCCGGCTATGAACAGGATGTATGCGGCCGGGTCCGCGAAGCCGCGCGCCGCCCATTGTTCGTATTGAACGAAACTGGTGCCGAACAGGGTGCCGATCGGGACCACGACAAACAACAAGATCAGCGCGAGGGACCAACGTTCAGGCAAGAACCGCCGAAACAAGGAGTAAACCAGAAACGGAAAAAGCAGCACCAGCGAGAGATACCCGAGATAACTGTCACCAAAGAAAATGTGTTCGATAGCGCGGAAATAGCGCAGGCCGGGGCCACCATAGTAAAAAACTTTTTCCCCGCCTTCGAAAAAACCGCTGATATCACCAGCCAGCAGCTTTTGCAGAATCAGGCGCCCGACACCGTCGTAAAAAAGGCCGTCGTCACCACCGTCGAACGGACGAACGCCTCCGAGAAAGCTCGCATCGTCCACGGCAATAACCAACATCGACAACGCAACAAGAATAAGCGGGATGATCATGCGCTTTGTTCCCACGCGCACAAGTGCCCAAACCAGACCGGCCGCTCCCGCCAACATCAGAATTACGCGCACGAAGTTCAGCAGACGTACGTTCCATGGCGGCGTCAATTTCATACTCAGTGTGTCGGGCTTGATGCCAATCCCGAATATCCGTCGTCCTGTATCGGCAGCCTGGGTGGTGCGGCAACCGTCCGTAAGCGGCGCGAACTGCCCGCCCTCGCCTTCCCACATCACCGTTCCATGCCAGCAAAGCTCGCTACCGACGTACGCCGCAGGCAGACTGACCGTTTCAAACCAAGGCATCGTCAGCCGCCAACGCCTCCATCCCATCCAGAAGCGTCGGTCGCGCGTTTCGCGCTTCACGTCGGTATCTGCGGTCCAATTGTAGCGAACATCATTGATGAAGCCGAGACGCAGCCAAATCGGGTCGGTGAAATCCAATGTGGTGACCGCGCGGGAGGCGTCCGTCTTATGCCAGATGCCGTCCGCAGAGAATGCAAACGTCGCATTGGGGCGGCCATTGTTCAGCCAGCAGCCGAAAATTTTCGGGTCGCAGCGTTGGGCCGGCGGATATTGCGCGTCGAACGCCGCGGCCATATAGCCGTAGACGGAGCTCGGCAGTGTGCGCTCGAGCGCGGCGCCCGGGAGAAAAACGTTGTGTCCTTCCTCAATGCGCGGCGGTGCCAAAAGCGCCTGACCTAAAAAAGCAGCAACGACAATGGCCGTCGCAGTCAACCAGGCACGTGCGCCCGCTTCCACGTCGCCATAGAAAATGACAATTGTCAGGAGGATTAGCACTGCATAATCGGAAATGTTGTTGATCGGCAGACCAACAACGGCGATACCGAGGATGAGCGCGCCCAACTTGCGCCGCCCAGCGCCAGCAGCGTTTTCGTGCGTTGCGGTCATGGGGCGTTGTCCGGGCCGAGCCAATTCACCCTTGCGTAGCATGGCGATTTGGCTCAAATCCATGCCGCACAACACAAATTCCTCCCTGGCGGGGCGACACCACCGTGATCCGTTTAGGAATAGTCGGTAGCAACTACGGCCGCACTGTGCAGCTGCCCGCGTTCCGTGAAGACTCGCGGTGCGAGGTGGTCGCACTCGCCGGCAGCAATGCCTCGCGCACCGCCGAACTTGCCCGCGCCGCCGGGGTGCCGAAATCCTACGGTGACTGGCGCGCATTGGTTGAGGACAATGACGTGCAGGCGGTCGCCATCGCCAGTCTGCCAAGCCTGCAATCGCAAATCGCGATGCGCGCACTCGAGCTGGGCAAGCCGGTGTTCGCTGAAAAACCGATGGCCAGCAGCCTTGTCAACGCGCATGCGATGCTGAGACAGGCAACACTGAGCCGTAAGCCGACGATGATCGACTTCAACTTTCATAAGATCTTGAGCTGGCAGCGTGCGAAAACGATGCTCGATGCCGGTGCGGTCGGCGCGCTGCGGCATGCCACGGTACATTGGCACGTCGAGAGTCGTGCAATTCAGACGCGAATGCGCAACTGGAAAACAGTCGGGGATGATGGCGGCGGCGTGCTCGGTAATTTCATTTCACACTGTTTCCACTACTTGGAATGGTTTAACGGTCCGATCGCCGGGCTCTCCGCGCGTTTATCCGGGTTGCCGGACGAAAGCGAACTGGAAACCACCGCGGTAATGGCGCTGCAATTCGCCGCGGGCCCGCTGGCCAGTCTGTCGATGAGCTGCGCGTCCTATCTCGGCACTGGTCATCGAATCCAATTCTTCGGGGAGGATGGCACCCTGGCGTTAGACAATTCGGGCGCCGATTACATGCGCGGCTTCGAGCTTTGGCACGGCAAACGCGGGGCGCCACTCGTTCGCGTCGCATCGGAAGACCCAATCGACGCAAAATTCCCCGATGGCCGTATCGCGCCGGTGTCTCGGCTCGCCAAAGACTTTTTCGACGCCATTGAGGGTGGCGGCACACCAACACCGGGATTCGCGGAAGGCTATCGCGTACAACAACTCATCGATGCGGCGCGTCGATCGCATCAGCAGGGTGTCTGGATTGACACTGCGCCCCGACCCGCTAAAGGGGAGCTGCACGCGTGAGCCGTATCCTGGTCACCGGCGGCAGCGGCTTCATCGGCTCCGGACTCGTCAAGGCACTGGTCAAAGCCGGCCATCACGTGCGCGTGCTGGACGACAATTCGCGCGGAAGTCCCCGCCGCCTTACCGACGTCGCCAGCGATATCGAGTTCTGCGCGGGGGACATTCGTGACGGCTCAGTGGTCGAGAAAGCCGCGATTGGCATGGACGAGGTGCACCATCTCGCTTTCGTCAACGGCACAGAGTTCTTCTACAGCCAATCCGACCTGGTGCTCGATGTCGGCGTGCGCGGCATCGTCAATGTCATCGACGCTTGTCGCAAGAATGATATTGGCATGCTCGTGCTCGCTTCGAGCTCCGAAGTCTATCAAACGCCGCCAAAAATCCCGACCGACGAGAGCGGTCCTCTCGTCATCCCCGATCCGCTGAACCCGCGCTATTCCTATGGCGGCGGCAAGCTGATCAGCGAACTCATGGCGATCAATTTTGGCCGAAAGTATTTCGAGCGGGTGCTGATATTTCGGCCTCACAATGTCTATGGCCCAGACATGGGGTGGGAACACGTGATCCCGCAACTGGCGTTACGCTTGGACGCCGCAGCCAAGGCGCAGAGTTCTGGAACGTTGCAATTCAAGATTCAGGGCACCGGGAATGAAACGCGCAGTTTCTGCTTCATCGACGACCTGGTCGCCGGCGTCATGGTCATGCGGGAGAAGGGCACCCATCTCGGCATCTATCACATCGGTACAACGGAAGAAGTGACCATCGCCGATCTGGCACGCCGGATCGCTGCCCTCCACGGCCGCGAAATCGAACCTGTCGCCGGGGCGTCCATGGCGGGTGCCACTTCGCGCCGCTGCCCCGACATTTCGAAACTCGCAGGGCTGGGTTATAAGCCGCGCGTAACGCTGAGCGATGGGTTAAAGCCCACGCTCGACTGGTATTGGCGCAACGTCTCGCTCGCGCCGAAGGAGGGGTAAGTCTTGCGTCCCAGCAAAGTTGCGCGTGCGGCCGGTACCGGCGCGAGCGTCCCAATCGAATCTTGTCAAGTTTGCGGGCACGCGCCGCTCGATGCCGTGCTTTCGCTCGGCTACATGCCGCCGGTCAATCAGATGGTGACGATCGGCCAGGTGCCACAACAACTGCCGTGGTTTCCGACCACTCTCCTGCACTGTCGCAACTGTGACCTGGTCCAGCTTGGGCTTGCGGTCGACCCGGTGATCATCTTTCCGCCGGAATATCCATACACGAGCGGCACGACCAAACTGTTGCGCGACAATTTCGCTGATTTACAACGCGAGAGCGCGGCCATGCTCGGCCTGGGCGACAAGGACCTCGTCATCGATATCGGCTCGAATGACGGCACGCTACTGTCGAACTTCAAAAACGGGGGCCAGCGCGTGCTCGGCATCGAACCGACCGATGTCAGCGACATCGCGAACCAGCGCGGCATACTCACAATCAAGCGGTATTTCGGCATCGACGTGGCGCGCGAGGTCAAACGCGAGTTTGGCGCCGCAAGCGTCGTAACCGCCGCCAATTGCTTTGCACACATTGAGGACGTGCACGCCATCGTCGACGGCATCGTCGCGATGCTGAAACCGGATGGTGTGTTCATTTCGGAGTCGCACTATCTCATTCCACTTCTCGATACCCTGCAATACGACACCATCTACCACGAGCACCTTCGCTACTATTCGCTGACCAGCCTCAAACATCTCCTGGAAATGCACGGCCTTGAAGTTTTCCACGCACGGCCTATTCCGAGCCACGGGGGTTCAATTCGCGTTTATGCCGCACGTCACGGCGCCCACACCGTGCAGGATAGTGTCCGGCGCATGCTGGCGACCGAACCACGCGGCGATGCGATGACCAAGCGCCTCGACACATTCCGGCACGATGTCATTTTGTCAAAGCTCAGATTGTTGTCGATGTTGCGCGAACTGAAGGAAAAGGGCGCGCGCATCGCCGGAATCAGCGCGCCATCGCGCGCGAGCACGCTTGTGAACTATGTCGGTCTCGACGAAGGGTTAATCGAATACGTTTGCGAGATTCCGGGCTCGCTGAAGATCGGCAAATGTATGCCGGGCACCCAGATTCCAGTTGTAGATGAAGCCAGGCTGTATTCCGACCAGCCCGACTGCGCGATCATTTTTTCATGGCACATCGCCGACGAACTGGCGCCGAAGCTCAGAGCCAAGGGCTTCCGCGGCAAGCTGATCACTCCCCTGCCCGTGCCGCGGGTGTTGTAGGTCCTTTCGCAATGAATGTGAAAAGCGCACAGGACAAGGGCAAGGAGATCGCTTTCTTTGATGCTTATGCCGATAGCGACGAATACGACGTCTTTACACCGCAAGCCAACGAACGGCTGGTCGCAGCATTCGTGCAATTGAGCAAGTTGCCGCACGGAGCACGCGTGGCCGACCTCGGATGCGGCTCGGGGGTGTTTACTGAATTGCTGCGTCGCCAAGGTTATCAAAGCGTCGGCCTGGACATCAGTCCCAAATTGGTGGCGCTCGGCCGCCATAAGTTTCCGGGCCTCGAATTGATCGAAGGAGACGCCGAAAATCTGCCGTTCGAGACCGCAAGTCTCGACGGTGTGTTGC
>JBATYN010000467.1:0-3494 GCA_049674125.1 Pseudolabrys sp.
AAGATGCTGCGGGAGACCGACACCCGCGGGGTGCGCGCGTGCCCGGCCTCCTTCCACGCCGCACGATAGAGCCGGATCTGCTCCGCCTGCTGCACATGGAACGGCTTGCCGCTCTCGTCGATCTTGAGCGTCGAGCTTTGCAGGTTCATGCCGAGCTTGGCCGCCCATTCCGCCGTCGCATTGGTGCCGGCGCCCCACCAGATGCGGTCGCGCAAGCCCTCCGAGTGCGGCTCGACGCGCAGCAGCCCCGGCGGGTTGGGAAACATCGGGGACGGATTGGGCTTGGCGAAGCCCTTGCCGAGCAGCACTTCGAGAAAGACCTCGGTGTGGCGCCGCGCCATGTCGGCATCGGTCATCCCCTCCGCCGGCACGTAACCGAAGTGGCGAAAGCCGTCGATCACCTGCTCGGGCGACCCACGACTAATGCCGAGCTGCAGGCGGCCGCCGGCGATGAGGTCGGCGGCGCTGGCGTCCTCCGCCATGTAGAGCGGGTTCTCGTAGCGCATGTCGATGACCGCGGTGCCGATCTCGATCTTCTTTGTGCGCGCGCCGCAGGCTGCGAGCAGCGGAAACGGCGAGCCGAGCTGGCGGGCGAAATGATGGACCCGGAAATAGGCCCCGTCGGCGCCGAGCTCTTCGGCCGCGACGGCGAGGTCGATCGATTGCAGCAGCGCGTCGGACGCCGACCGCGTTTGCGACTGCGGCGACGGGGTCCAATGGCCGAAGGAGAGGAAGCCGATGTGTTTCATGGGGGTGCTTGTGGGAGGCGGGTCGCCGCCAGAGCAGTTGTGGAATTAGAGCACACTTTATGTACCTTGAGCTTTTTTCAGGTCTTTGTGTTCGAAAGCCGACGCCATACGGTCAATCTCGCTCTTGGCGATGCCAGCCTTCTCCGCTTCCTGCTTCCAATAGCTGACGGCGGCACCAACCTCAGACGCAATGGCGTTCGCCTGGTCCTTCTTCAATCCAAAATATTCCGCTGCCGCGAAAGCCAAATCCATAGATGCACTGTTGTCCTCGGGGTCGATGGCAGTGGAGAGAATGCGTGGTTTCACATCCACCGGCACGGGATTCATGTCGTAGGCCGGCGAAAGTCACCAGCCTTTTTGGCTCTCATATAGAAACGCATGATTGCGCAGATGGTCGTCAGTGTTGGAGATGAGCACGTTGAAGACAATACGCCGCCACAGCTCCTGCAGGTCGTCGTTCGGCGAAGCGCCCTGCTGGCGCAAGGCTTCCGCGATTTCCAGATAGGTATGGTTTTTTTCATTGTCAGATGAGCCCAGCATGCTCATGGCGGAAAGCAAAGGGATGCGCTCGCCGTCCTTCCGATCGAAACGCCGCAAGATGAGACAGGCCTTCTTGCCGACCTGTGCGATGTGCCATTGCGCGACGGAAATGCGCGCGCGCGCGGCAAGAGTCAGCGCCACCCCCTCCCACAGGACGACGTTTGAACTGTCATCTTTGTGCGGAAACTTGGCGATGGAGAGACGGCCATCCTTGTCACGCACCGATGCCTTCGGCCTCGCACCACCAAGTGACGAACCGGGTGCAATTAATAAGCGCAGGTCTTCTTCGTCGTCTTTGTCGTCAATGACGCGTTCAGCAGCGGCGAGAAGGCGATTCAATTCGACAATGGGTGGTATCCGGAATTTGTCCGCCTCAGCGAGGAAAGGACCGCCTTCCTTTTCTGCGAAGCGCAAAGCGCCAGCCCGCGCTTCGTCATCAACCTGAAGCAGAAAGTCTATTTCAAAAAGTGTGCGCGACTGCCTCCCCTCGCGCTCGGCGGCGCGCCGCTCGGCGCGGCGCATTAGCATCCGTCCCCAGCGGTCAGGAGCGGAGTCTCCAATCGCGCCAAACATCGGTTGGTCAACGCCCGTGTGGTACGGACCTTCACTGAGGATCAGCGCAGGCTCCAGCGCGAAACGGTCAGCGCGTTTAAGCCAGCTTGCGTCGTATTCAAATGTGCCATTTTCGCGTTGCTTGCGGATGCGCGACCACAACCGGCCTACAAGGACTGGAGCGCCCGCGATATCCATATAAACGACAGCTTCGCGGTCCATGGCCTATCTCTTTGATGTCCCCGACGAAGAAGAAGATGATGATGAAGGCATGCGGATGCGCTGCGGCAGATTCTCCTCGTCCAATTGGAGCCCTGTTTGGTCCTCGCGAACGTCCGCCACTTCGCCAATTCGGTTGGCAAGGCCAAGTACAAACAGCACCGTGGCGTAGGTTCCCATTTGAACGCCGGGGTCGCCTTTTTCGACCTTGGCTAGGGTCGGACGCGAAATAGAGGCGCGCTCCGCCATCGTCGTCGTCGGAATGCGACGGCGGCGGCGGGCATCCCGGATATCCGCCCCCAATTTGCGAAGGGCGCGAACGACGGGCAGCGGTAAAGATGGACCCAATCGAGCGGGCATAATGTAATATCCTTTTTCCACTAAGTTACTTAGTGTAAAATCTATTTTACATTAAAGCAATAAATAAATCCTTAAAGGAAGATTAGCCCCACTATTTTAAAAACCCGCATCGGGCAGCGACGTGTCACGGCACAATCCGCTCCGCGCGGAACTGCCGCATGAGCCGCACGAACATCTCTTCGCTGTCGACTACATCGTGGAAGCCGAAGCGGCGCGATTTGGTGACGTCCGACATCACATCCCAGTCGCAGCCGAAGACGTAATCGGCAAAGGGCCACGCCACCAATTCATCGTAAGTGTAAGGCTTCAGCCCGTGTTTCTCCGTCATGGTGCGCCAGAGCTGCGTCTTGTCCGCCATGTTCGCCGTCAGGCTTGTAGGGCGAACGTCGCCGGCCGGCATATCGAAAGCGGCCGCGAGCTTCGGCCACAGGTTTTTCCAGCGGAAATAATCGCCGTTGGTGATGTTGAACGCTTCGCGCCCGCAGCGCGGCTCGTTCGCCGCCCACAGCGCGGCGTTGGCGAAGTGCTCCGACGCGGTGACCTGATAGATCGAGGCATAAGCGCCGGGCTTTCCCGGAAAATGCAGCGGCCGTCCAAGCTCCTTGCTGATCGCGGCGTAAACCGCGATGGCCGGCGCAAGGCTCATCGGCGTGCCCGGCGCAAAGCCGCATAAGGTCTGCGGCCGCAGCTCCACCCAGTCCCAGCGCTTGTCGCGCTGGAAGGCGGTGAGCCAGTCGATCTGATCGAAATAATAATTGGCACCCGCGTGACGCGGATCGCTCTCGCGCGCCGGCGTCTTGTAGGGCCCGAGATGCGAACCATAGTATTTCGTGCCGGTGACCACCACCACGCGACGCAGCGCGGGCGACGCCCGGTCGATCGCCGTGACGGCGTTGACGAGCATGTCGCGGTTCGGAGCGATGTTCGATGCATAGCCCGCAGCGGCGCCGGGCGCGGGCTGAAACGCCGCGTAGAAAACGTGCGTGGTGTCCTTCAATCCGGCAAGCTTTTCCGCCGCATCCTCAGGCTCGAGGAGATCGACAGCGATGTGGCGGTAGCGCGGCGCGGCATCGG
>JBATYN010000468.1:0-1971 GCA_049674125.1 Pseudolabrys sp.
CGCAAAGAGGCCGAGCGATCATGAGCGCCAAGCCCGACAAACTGCGGCGCTGCGCGATCTATACCCGCAAGTCGACCGAACATGGGCTCGAGCTGGAGTTCAATTCGCTCGATGCCCAGCGCGAGGCTTGCGAGGCCTACATCAAGTCGCAGGTGCACGATGGCTGGAAAGCCCTGCCGGCGCGCTATCTTTGGCGTAACGTCATACCCTACATGAGTGACCTTGGTTGGTGCCTCGCGCCGGATCTCGTCGGTATGGGCCAGTCGGGCGCCTCTCCACGCGGCGCTTACCGCTTCTTGGATCATTCGCGTTATCTCGACGCATGGTTTGAGGCGCTGGACCTGGGTCCAAACGTTACCCTGGTGTTGCACGATTGGGGATCGGCGCTCGGCTTTCATTGGGCTGCTAGGCATCCGGAACGAGTGCGAGCCATCGCTTATATGGAATCAATTGTCCAACCGCGCGACTGGGAAGATCTTCCCTCCAGTCGGGCGCCGATCTTTCGCGACCTGCGTTCCGAGAAAGGTGAGCGCATGATCTTCGAGGAGAATGCCTTCATTGAGATTCTCTTGCCGAAGCTGATCATACGCACTCTGACCGAGACTGAGATGGAGGCATATCGTCGTCCATTTATTGAACCGGGGTCTCGCTGGCCGATGCTTATCTGGCCGCGCGAATTACCGATCGGTGGCGAACCTGTCGAAGTGATTGAGGTTGTCGAAGGTTACGGGCAATGGCTTCTCCGGACTCCGCTGCCGAAGTTGTTCATCAACGCCGAGCCGGGGTCTCTGTTGATCGGACGGGCACGCGAATTCTGTCGCTCCTGGCCAAACCAGGAGGAAGTAACTGTTCGGGGCATCCATTTTATTCAAGAAGACAGCCCCAACGAGATTGGGTCGGCGCTTGCGCGCTTTGTGAGGCGGACAAGGCCAGATGCTCGCAATTGAAGTCTGACGACGCAAAGTATGCTGAACGAATATCCGAACCCCTCCGCCTATGTGGCCCGCGGTGAAACGCGACCCGCCTACAAGCGTGCCTTCGACGCTTAATTGGCGGTTAACAAGCCATTGGCCGGCTGATTGAGGTCCGGCTCGAAGTTGTCATCCGAGTTTCTCGTTCAGTTTATGGGTCCTGACCCTAGGTAGTAGGATGAGAACACTTGTCCGTTTTTTAGGGTAAAGCGGACGAGCATATTTTAATGAATCTTGCCGACAACGCGGTTTTTAACCGGATGATGCGACACCACTATCGCGGTCCCGTCGGTTGTAGCACTGGCATGCAATACGCGTGGCCACGCGCCGCTGGCAATGGCTGCGGGAGCAGGCAATTCTGGCACCAATTTGGGCAACTCACCTGTCGGTACCACGTGCACGACCTTGTAGCCGTGCTCCTTTAATTCCTTGAGCAGGCTCGGTAGCGCCAGCACGGTTGCTGGGTGGATGTCGTGCAGCAACAGAATGCCGCGGCCTTTGGCGTCAAGACGCTGCATGGCACGTTGCACGATTTTTTGTGGAGTGATTCTCCTGAACCAATCGTCGGCAACGACGTCCGCGCTCCAGGTAACCAGCGATTGTGATGCGAGAAAGCTGTCTATGGCGTCCGAACGCGCCAGGCCGGGAATTCGGAAAAACGGCGCGACCGCCTTGGGATCACCGATCGCCGCCTCGACAGCGGCAATACCGCCATCAATCTCGTGCTCGGCCAGCGGCAGCGGCAGGTGTTTGAGTGCCAGTGGGTGATCCAGGGTATGCGTGCCGACCGTGTGGCCTGCATTATAGATGCGTCGCACCAGATACGGATAAGTATGCGCCATCCGGCCAATTAGAAAATAGTTGGCCCTCACGCATTGCGCCGCCAAAATCTTGAGAATGACGTCGGTGTAAGGTGAGAGTGGACCATCGTCGAAGGTGATCACGACCTCATGATCACTGAGTGGCAGTGTCTGCTTGTACTGCATGGTCCCAACGTTTT
>JBATYN010000469.1:0-2747 GCA_049674125.1 Pseudolabrys sp.
AATCCTCGGGATTCCAGGCTAATCGTTACGGCCCAGAGAATGGGCCGCTACGGACGGTGGCGGAGGGAGTGAACCTGCAAAACAAATTCTCTGCTCTCACTCCAGAGTATTCATGCGCACAGTGCGATCCTTTGCGCACGCACCGTCTATCCGGACCCAACTTTAACGACGTTGACCATCGCCGCCATCGCACTCTCAACACGCGATTCAGGATTGCTGTTGTTAAGCATCGATCGTCTCACTTTCATTGATTTTCCTCAAGAAATTGGGTTCGTTCTGCCAAAATGCAGGATCGAGGATGCATCCCGCTTCTGTTTCAATTTACGATGCCATTTGTCGCCGCGCCGCATCCAGCTTGCGAATGGCAAATTTGCGACGCGAGAGCGCCCGACGTTCGTAGCGGTCCATAACCGCGTATTCCGCTATGATATTTGGGACTGCGGACACATATTTGTTCAAATCGTGAGGCTCCTCTAATAGGTCGCCTATCATTTCAGCTGGCAACGGCGTCAATGGGCCGAAGCGCCGCGCAAGGCCTCGAAGTTGCTGCGCCCTTTTTCTGAAAGCCATCATTGATGTTTTAGGTTTGTCTGGATTGTCGAGCTTACGAACCTTAAGATCGTGACGGGCCCGACGTATACGCGCGACGTCAATTTGCGCTTCGGCGAAGCTGCGTGCATGCGCAAGTATTTCGGGGTTACACCCCTCCCCCGCAATCTCACGTGCGAGATTTTCAGCTTCCGCCGAAAGCGCTGGGTCCAAAAGTACGGACAGGCTCAGCCCATAACGGTGTGCGTTCTGTGACGCACGCGCCTTGCCCCCTATCGATTTAGGGCCAGTGCTTCGTTGCGCATTTGCGCGGTTAGCTTTAAGTCTCCGCCCACTGGTCATGCTGCATTTTGGTCGCGTGTTGGCGCGATTGTTTTTGGCTCGACTGCTTCGAATTCCACATTCTCTATCGCGCGCACATTACCCCGCAAGGCCTGAGCGAATGTCATACGATGCCGATCGATTTCCCGGAAAATTGCATTACGCCGTCCCTCGGCGATGGTGACCAGACGGTCGACACGCTCGATGTGATCAAGCTTGTCGATAATTATCCCCGCCGCAACCGCATCGATCGTAGTATTCACCGAAGATAAAAGCTTATTGACTTGCTCGATCGCGACTGGATCGCGCTGGTCCCATTTTTTTGCAAGTTTGGTTGCGGCCTTGGACGGGGTAAAATCCGGGAAGAGAGATCTCTTTTCCGCCTCTGAGCGTCGTTTAGGAAAAAATTGTTTGAGCGTTTGAGCAAGTGCATAACGCATGCCTTTTTCGACCAAGCTTATCTTTATTCTGCGCCAGCGGAGAATCTCCCAGGTAAGATCGACAACATCACGAATGTAGATCTCCTCGATGATGTCGGTCGGTTTCACCGCACTGGAAAGCTGTGTGAGCAGATTGTTGTAAGCCCGTTCGTCCTCTCCATCGACCAGCGGCGGCGGGCCAAAGATTGAAATTGCGCTTGTCTTGCTAGGCTCCGAGTCGGTGTCTTGTTCTTGGTCGGTCATCAACGCCTCCACAAAATGGCACTGGTGGATCGCCGCTCCTATGTGCCTACACACTCACTTCGGCGAACGGGTTGTTGATCGTCACGCCTTCAACCTCGCGACCATTGGGCAGGTCCTCCGATAGGATCTCGCGGCAACCAAGCGCGCGTGCGGCCGCAACGATCGTGGCGTCCCAACAGGAGAGTCCGTGAATCACGCTGATCTTCAGCGCGTTGCTCACGAGCGGCAGTGTGATCTCTTGAACCCTGAAGCGCTGCCAAGTCTGCACGAGAATGGCCGCCACTTTGGGCGGAAGCGCGTGGCGTCGCGTGTCGCGCGTCACTTCGACATAAAATTCCTGCAGCACCTGCACCGATAGCGCGATGTCGTCGCGGTCGAGCAGCGCAACGGCGACCTCACGTTTGCGCGCCTCTTCGGGATCACGGCTAATGGAATAGAGAAGGATGCTGGTGTCGATAAAGCGCGGTGTGCTCATTTGCGGCGCCCGTGCGTTTCGTCACGCGTCATGCGATCGGCGGCGCTGAAGTTGCTGATCATTTCTCGCACAGCATTCTCATCGAGCTTCATGCGCATAGCGTCGCTTGGGCCGCCGGCGAACTCTGATAGGAATTTCTTCACGAGCGCCGACACAGACGTTTCCTGCTCGGCGGCTTTGATGCGTGCCAGGCGGTAGGTGTCATCGTCCACAGAAACTGTGATATTTTTCACAGTTTCACTGCTAGCGCATTCCATTTCGGTGGTCAAACGAAACGCGCTAAATTACGGAGGTTCGTTGAATTGCTGGTTTTAGCGCTTGCTTAGGCGCACGCCCGGACCGCCGCCGTTTTCTTCGATGAACTCAACGCCGGCATCTTCGAAGGCGCGCTTGAACGCGGCCAGTGTCAACGCATGGGCTACCAGAATTCCCGCTTTGGATTCGAGGCGTTTGACCGTTGGAAGTGAGACTGATGAGGCGTCGGCTAATTGGCGCTGGTCCCATCGCAAAAGAGCTCTGGCAGCCCGAATGAGCTCGCTTGTTAGTGCAACCTGGGTCATTCATGATACCTACGGAATTATATAATACTTGAGGTATTGACTTGGCTGTTCGTGACCGCATAATACCAGAGGTATCAGATTTTGTTATTGGAGCCGCGTCATGAACCTCGAGTTTTCCGCCATTACCTACCGCACCCTCCGCGACCGCATCAAAGCCGA
>JBATYN010000470.1:0-8827 GCA_049674125.1 Pseudolabrys sp.
TTGCGGCGATTGCCGCGGCAACACTGAATGACCTGGACATGGCACCCTCGTTGGTTTCTCCCCTCCCGTCTTTGGTGAGAGAATGACCGAGAAGGTTCAAAGGTTCCCTGAAAGCGTTTGGATAAAAACCCTTAAAGCGTAGAAACGAATTAGCGAAAATCGAGCGCGGTAAGCCTCAGTCTTTTCGCCTGTGCCAGCCGACGACCGCCTCGGGCACACTGTCCGTTGAGGCGAAATAGGGCTTGATGTCGAGGAGTGGTGTGCCGTCGAGGCAGTCGAGCCCGATCACAGACAGCCGGTTACCGTCGACGCGCAGGAGTTTGACGACACTCAGGGCAATCGGGTTAGGCCGGGCAGGGGATCGCAAAGCGAATGTCCCCCGCTGAACGCCGTAGTGGCCCGGCACCTGGAGCACGAGCGTCCGTGGCGATTTATCCATCCAGTAAAGCAGCACAACGTGAGTACAAGTCTCTACGTCCTTGAGACCATCGCGCCAGCGTGTGTCGACGTCGACGAAGCAAACGGCTTCGGATTCACCCGCGTTCTTGGGGCAGTCCTTGCGCTCTTTCCAGGGTGTGTGGATGCGGCCAATGAAGTAGAGGCCAGCGTCGGGTTCGCGCGGCAGCTCCACCGTCTTTTCGCCGTCCCAGATACCGAAATCGTCGCTTGGGCTCATGCGCCTACCTTACCCGCACATGCCGCGTAATTTGCCGGGTGTTTGGCCAGAAGCGTAGCAAGAACCGTCTCCGCACGCTGATCGTTTGCTTAGAAGGCGCTAACCAGGCTTTGGGGATGGCCTATTTCCAGACTTGCCGACAAGCGTTTAAACGTATAAAGATATCCTTATATGATGGGAAATTGCCCATAAGGGCATATCTAAGGGTCCGATGAGCAGCACCGGAAAGCTCAGCTTCGACGCCCTCAATTCTGCGCTCAAGGCCGCGGGCGAAGAGACCCGGCTGCGAGTTCTGGCCCTGTTGGCCGAGGCTGAACTGACCGTCTCCGACCTCACGGATATTTTGCGCCAGTCGCAACCGCGCATTTCGCGCCACCTGAAGCTCCTGGCGGAGGCCGGGTTAGTCGAGCGCTTTCGCGAAGGCACCTGGGCGTTCTTTCGCCTGGCGGAGCAAGGCAGCGGCGCGGAAGTTGCGCGCGCGCTGATTGACCGCCTCAACCCCGCCGACCAGACCATCGCGCGCGATCGAGCGCGCCTTGCATCGGTACGGCAGGCACGCGCCGCTGCCGCGCAAGCTTATTTCCGCGCACACGCCGCCGAATGGGACCGCATCCGCAAGCTGCACGTGAGCGACGAAGCGGTGGAGGATGCCATCCGTGCAGCGCTTTCCGACAGACTATTCCGCTCGTTGCTCGATCTCGGCACCGGCACCGGGCGCATGCTTGAATTGTTCGGGCACGAGATCGAGCGAGGGCTCGGGCTCGATCTATCGCTCGACATGTTGCTGCTCGCGCGCGATCGACTGGAGCGCGCCGGCTTGAAGAACTGCAGCGTGCGGCAAGGCGACTTATACGATCTGCCGCTCGCTAACGATTCCTTCGATGTTGTCATCCTGCATCAGGTGCTGCACTTCCTCGACGATGGCGCGCGCGCCATCCGCGAAGCATCTCGAGTGCTTCGTCCGGGCGGGCGGCTGCTGGTGGTCGACTTTGCCCTGCACGAACAGGAATTCCTCCGTGAACAATTCGCGCATCGCCGTTTGGGATTTGCGCCCGAAACGATCTCGCAGTGGATGACGGCATCCGGCCTCGAGCCTGTATTGCATAAATCTCTTACGCCGGAACCGGGCTCCGACGGCAAGATCGCAGTGTCGTTATGGCTCGCGCGAGACACGCGCGCGCTGATGGCGACGCCACAACGGCGCGAGGTGGTGTGATGAATAGTCCAGTCCGCCTGAGCCGCTTCGCGCGCGGCGACGCGCGCCGCATTGGGGCCTCATTTGAATTCTTCCCGCCCAATAGCGAGGAGATGGACAAGATCCTCTGGGAATCGATTGAGCGGCTAGCGCCGCTGGAGCCGAACTTTGTATCAGTGACCTACGGCGCAGGCGGCACCACCCGCGAGCGCACCCACGCGACAGTCAAACGAATTATGGCCGAAACATCGCTGACACCGGCCGCGCATCTGACTTGCGTTGCGGCGACGCGCGAAGAAATTGACGGGATCGTGCGCAACTACCACGACGCCGGGGTGCGGCACATTGTGGCGCTACGCGGAGATCCTGCAGGCGGGGCAGGTACAAAATATGCGCCACACCCGGGGGGCTATCAAAACGCCGCCGATCTCACCGCCGGCATCAAACGCATTGCCTCCGATTTTGAAATCTCGGTTTCGGCCTATCCGGAAAAGCACCCCGACAGCCCAACCGTTGAGGCAGACATCGACATGCTCAAGTCAAAAGTCGATGCCGGCGCGACCCGCGCCATCACGCAATTCTTTTTCGAAAACGACCTTTATTTCCGCTATCTCGACCGCGTCCGTGCGCGCGGAATCGATATTCCTATCGTGCCGGGCATTTTGCCTGTGCAGAACTTCAAGGCCACGACAGGATTTGCCAAACGCTGCGGCGCTTCAGTTCCGGCATGGCTCGCGGAGCGGTTTCACGGACTCGATCAGGATACGGCCACGCGCAAACTGATTGCCGCCGCGGTCGCCGCAGAGCAGGTTTTCGACCTCGTCGACCGCGGCGTCACCACCTTCCATTTTTACACCATGAATCGCGCCGACCTCGTCTTCGCGATCTGTCACCTGCTGGGCTTAAGGTCCGTTACGCATGCCGAACAGTAGCGTTCGATCAGAGTTTGTTGAGGCGCTCAGGCGGCGCATTCTTGTGCTCGATGGGGCTATGGGCACCATGATCCAGGGCCTCAAGCTTGACGAAGAAGGATATCGCGGCGCGCGCTTCGACGCCTGGAACCGCGAAGTGCGCGGCAACAACGACCTGCTCAATTTGAGCCGGCCTGACGCCGTCCGCGACATCCATCTTGCTTACTTTCGTGCCGGTGCCGATATCGTTTCCACCAATACATTCTCCTCGACCGCGATTGCCCAGGCCGACTACGGGATGGAGGGCATCGCTTACGAACTGAACGAGGCCGGTGCGACGCTTGCACGGGAAGCGGCAATTCTCGCGCAAAAAGAAGATGGCCACCGCCGCTTCGTCGCCGGCGCTCTCGGGCCAACCAATCGCACGGCATCGATATCGCCAGACGTTGCCAATCCGGGATTCCGCGCGATCACTTTCGATCAGTTGCGCGTCGCCTATGGCGAACAAGTGCGTGGATTGATTGATGGTGGCGCCGACCTGCTGCTGATCGAAACGATCTTCGACACACTCAATGCCAAAGCGGCGATCTTCGCTATCGCGGAAGTCTGCACAGAGCGCGGTCTCGACGTGCCGGTGATGATTTCCGGCACCATTACTGACCGTTCCGGCCGCTTGCTATCGGGACAAACGCCGGGGGGATTCTGGAATTCGGTCAAGCACGCAAACCCTGTGACCATCGGTCTCAATTGCGCGTTGGGCGCAAGCGAGATGCGTGCGCATATCGACGAACTGGGACGGCTCGCTGACACGTTCGTTTGCGCATACCCGAACGCTGGTCTGCCGAACGAATTTGGCTACTACGATGAAAGCCCCGAGTTCATGGCGGAGCTGTTAGGCGAATTCGCCTCGGGCGGCCTCGTCAATGTTGTGGGTGGTTGTTGCGGGACGACGCCCGAGCACATCGCAGCGATTGCAAAAGCTGTCGTCGGAAAAACGCCGCGTCCTATTCCGAACGTACCACGTCGATTGCGCCTGTCAGGTCTCGAATCGTTCGCGCTCACGCCCGAAATTCCATTCGTGAATGTGGGCGAACGTACGAACGTGACGGGCTCTGCGAAATTTCGCAAATTGATTACGGCTGGAGACTATTCGGCGGCGTTGTCGATCGCGCGCGGACAGGTCGAAAATGGCGCCCAGGTGATCGACGTCAACATGGACGAGGGCTTGCTCGATTCCGAGCAGGCGATGACGACGTTCCTCAACCTCATTGCTGCCGAGCCCGACATCGCGCGTGTGCCGGTGATGGTCGATTCATCGAAGTTTTCAGTCATCGAAGCGGGTCTCAAGTGTGTGCAAGGCAAGGCTGTCGTGAATTCGATATCGATGAAAGAAGGCGAAGCTGCATTCATCGAACATGCCCGCACGGTTCGCCGCTATGGTGCGGCCGTGGTGGTGATGGCGTTCGACGAGAAGGGCCAAGCCGATACTCTTGAACGCAAGACAACGATCTGCAAGCGCGCTTACGATATCTTGGTCAATCACGTCGGCTTTCCGCCTGAGGATATTATCTTTGACCCGAATATCTTCGCTGTTGCGACCGGCATGGACGAGCACAACGGCTACGGCGTCAACTTTATCGAAGCGACACGCTGGATCCGCAAGAATCTTCCGCATGCGCACGTATCCGGTGGCGTCTCGAATTTGTCGTTTTCGTTCCGAGGCAACGAACGGGTGCGACAGGCCATGCACTCTGTGTTTTTGTTTCACGCCATCAAGGCTGGAATGGATCTGGGCATCGTCAACGCCGGCCAGATTGCGGTTTATGACGATCTCGAGCCCGAATTGCGTGAGGCATGCGAAGACGTGGTGCTCAATCGCCGGGCCGATGCGTCCGAGCGATTGCTCGACATTGCCAAGAAATTTCACGGCGCCGGTCAGGAGGCGAAGGAGGTTGATCTCACATGGCGCGAGCAGGCGGTCGAGAAGCGGCTATCCCACGCGCTCGTTCACGGCATCACGGATTTCATCGAAACGGACGTGGAGGAAGCGCGCATCCGTGCGAAGCGGCCGCTCGACGTGATCGAAGGCCCGTTGATGACCGGTATGAACATCGTCGGCGATCTCTTTGGCTCGGGGAAAATGTTTCTGCCTCAGGTCGTGAAATCGGCACGCGTGATGAAACAGGCCGTCGCGTATTTGTTGCCCTTCATGGAGCAGTCAAAGGACGGGCGTCAGCACGGCGGCTCCAACGGCAAGATCATAATGGCGACCGTAAAAGGCGACGTCCACGATATTGGCAAGAATATCGTTGGCGTTGTGCTTCAGTGCAACAACTACGAAGTGGTTGACCTGGGCGTCATGGTGCCGACGGCCAAAATTCTGGAGACCGCCAAGGCGCATAACGCCGACATCATCGGACTGTCCGGCTTAATCACGCCGTCACTTGATGAAATGTGCCATGTCGCAGCGGAAATGGAGCGACAAGGATTCGAGTTGCCGCTGATGATCGGCGGCGCGACGACAAGCCGCGTCCACACTGCCGTCAAGATTCACCCGAATTACCGGCGCGGGCAGACGGTCTACGTCAACGACGCAAGTCGCGCGGTTGGCGTGGCGCAGTCGCTGATGTCGGTCGATACGCGCGCTGGCTACGTCGCAGAGTTGCGCGGAGAATACGCCCGTATCGCCGCAGCGCACGCGCGCGCGCAGGAAGACAAGGCACGGCTGCCGTTTGCCGCGGCGCGGGCCAATGCGATCAAGCTGGACTGGTCGGGCAGGTATCAGCCGCCGAAGCCGCGCTTCATCGGCACCAAGGTTTTAAGCGATTATTCGATCAAGGAACTCGCCGATTATATCGACTGGACGCCCTTCTTCTCCACCTGGGAGCTTGCCGGGAAATTCCCCGCCATTCTTGACGACGCAAAATATGGCCCGGCGGCGCGTTCTCTGTACGAAGACGCACGCGCCATGCTGGACAAGATCGTGGACGAGAATTGGTTCAAGGCGAGCGGTGTCCTTGGCTTTTGGCCGGCCAACGCCGAGGGCGACGATATCCTCGTTTACGGCGATGAATTTCGCGGCGAGCCGATTGCGGTATTGCACACACTGCGCCAGCAGCTTTCCAAGCGCGAAGGCCGTGCTAACACGGCGCTCAGCGACTTCGTTGCGCCACGAAGCAGTGGCCTGGCGGACTATATTGGCGCTTTCACCGTTACAGCCGGCATCGGTGAGGATGAGGTCGCCGAGAGATTCAAGCGCGCCAATGACGACTACTCCGCCATTATGGTGAAGGCATTGGCCGATCGTCTGGCAGAGGCCTTTGCCGAGCGATTGCACCAACGTGCCCGCAAGGATTTCTGGGGCTACGCACCGAACGAAGCGATGACTGCGGAGCAGCTGATCGCCGAGAAATACGACGGCATTCGTCCGGCGCCCGGATATCCGGCGCAGCCCGATCACACTGAAAAAGGCACGTTGTTCAAACTGTTGGAAAGCGAGCGCGTCGGCGTGAAGCTGACCGAGAGTTTCGCGATGTGGCCGGGGGCCGCTGTGTGCGGATTGTATTTTAGCCATCCGCAAAGCGCGTATTTCGGTGTCGGAAAAATCGAGCGCGATCAGGTCGAGGATTATGCGAGACGGAAAAACTGGAGCGTCAGCGACTGCGAGCGATGGCTGGCGCCAATCCTCAATTACGATGTGCACGCCTCGCCCAGCATCGTAGCGGCGTAGTTTCGCAAAACAAAACACCGGAGAGTTGGCTCTCCGGTGTTCGTATCCCTCGGCCGTTTTACACCGGCAATTTTTCGTTTGGCGTCGTCGTCGGCCTCTTGAACTCAAAATGCCCCGAGCAAGATGGCGCCGACGAAAGCAAACACGGCGCACACCGCCAGTACATTCAGCTTCAAGGCAAGGTCCACGGCAGCTGCCTCCCTTGTTGAGGTGATGAAACGCTAGCACACAACGCGAAGGCATCGATATTGGTCCGTCCCGATCAGGCGAAATTTAGGCGGGCGGATATGCGCGCTGCTCATGTCGAGACCAACCGATTGATCGCGCTTCGCAAAAAAACGTTGGGGGTAAAAGATGCGGCAGTGCAAAAATGGCGTGGGTGGTATTTTCGATGACAAATTTGCGCTAATCCGCAATAAGTTGTCGGCATTCGGACACCGCCAAGCGGTCAGATCGGATAAAACGTAAAATCACAATGCGAGGTCGATCCGAGCCGCTAGGCTCTATCGTCCCCGTGGAGAAACTCGCGTTCGGGAGGATTCAATGCCGCGTTTGCGCCAAGCTTTGTTGACACTTGCCTTCTGCGCCGCCGCGATGTTCGCGACGGGCCAATTTGCGCAAGCCCAACCGTCAGCCCAGTCGTGGCCGCAGCGCCCCGTCCGATTCATCATTCCGCTTGGACCGGGGTCGGGCGTCGATATCACAGCGCGGCTGCTAGCCGACAAGCTTGCGGCGAAATGGGGCCAGCCGGTCGTCGTTGAAAATCGCCCTGGCGGAGATGCATTCCTTGCAATCACGGCGGTGCTCAATGCGCATGATGACCACGTGTTGCTGTTTGCTCCGGCTTCCACCTTCACGGCGCACCCTTTGTTGCACGACAAACTGCCATACGACCCGAAAGACCTCACGCCCATCGCGCGCGTAACTAACACGCTCATCGCGCTCGGCGTGCCGGCCGACCTCAACGTATCTTCCGTGAAGGAACTGGCGGCCAAGATCAAAGCGGACCCCGGCAAATTGAATTACGCATCCGTCACCGGCGCCAATGATTTGCTATTCGCCGCTTGGCTGAAAACCGAAAACCTCGACATGGCCAAGGTACCCTACAAAGATGCGGTTCAGGCCATCAACGATCTCGCCGAAGGGCGCATCCAAGCCTTCGTTGGTGCTTATGCGATCATGCGGCCGCGCGTGCAGGCCGGAAAGGTCAAGGTGATCGCCTTGACCAATCGGCAACATGCAAAGGCCCTGGACAACATTCCGACCGCGTCGGAAGCGGGATACAAGTCGCTCGAATTTGATGGGCTGGTCGGCTTGTTCGGCCCGCGCGATTTTCCACCATCAGTGCGCGACCGTATCGCGGCCGATATTCGTGAGGTCGTCAGCGATCCGGATATCGAGGCGAAATTGAGTGCCACCGGGCAAGTGGTCAACCCAGGCACACCGGCTGAGTTTGCGGCGGCTCTCGAAGATCAGCGGGCCACTGTGAAACAGATCGGCGACACGCTCGGTATCAAGCCGGCATTGCAGTAACGCGATAGGTCTATCCCTCGATCAGTCGCACGATCGCGTCCGTCGCGCGGCGGACGTGGGGAACCGCAATAAATGCAAGCACTGCGGCGACCGGCCAGCCGGTGAAGAAGGCTTTGAGCCATCGCGGCACAAAGTCGGCGCGAAATCCGATATTTGTGAAGGTTACGACAGCGCTGACCACGAATACGATGAGTGCGCTGATGATGACCGGAAAAATGAACCTGGCCTTGCCTTCCATTGTGTCCCCCGAACGCATGAGCCCAGACTTGGGACCGGCTTTCGAACCGTCTCATGCGCTCAATAAGTGCGCCTCGCGCGATGTGTACCGAAAGGACCCCACGGTTCAAGGGCAAAGCTGATTTGGCAAGGATTTCTTATCCTTAACGGAATCACGGCCAACGAGCGTTGAAGCCTCGTTAAAGAAACTCCTCGCATTTTCGGGGGTATGAAGGGTGGCGTAGGTCTCTTTCTTGTTGGCGCTGGCGTGCTGCTGGCGCTCGCCGGTTGCGGGCGTGGCTTCATGTCGGGCGAACGGGCGCCGTGGCGGCACGAGGCCGAAGTCGCATGCATGAAATCTGGCGCAATCAAAATCGGCGTGGGCATCGTTCAAGCCGAGCCGATCGAGGGCCCGGGGATGTGCGGCGCCGATTTTCCGCTCAAGGTTTCCACTTTGGGCGAGAGCAGTCCTCTCGTCGGCTATGCGGATGACTTACGGCCGCCCGGATCAATCCCGGCGACGCCCTCGCAGATGCCACGCTGGCCTATCAACGAGCCGCGTTATG
>JBATYN010000471.1:0-1649 GCA_049674125.1 Pseudolabrys sp.
ATGCGGTCAAACGCCTGCTCGTCGGCCCGATGCGCGGGACCGTCGCCGCCGCCGCCAATACCGACATTGTTGACCAGGATATCGATCCGTCCCCAGCGCGACTTGGCCTCGGCGATAACGGCTGCAACCGGCGTCGTGCGCAACGTCCGCCTGAAACGGCGCGGCACTGCCGCCTTCCCCGGCAATCATGGCAACCGTTTCGGCGGCACTCGCCAGATCACGGTCGACGCACAGAACCTGTGCGCCCTCGCGGGCGAACAGTACCGCCATCGCCCGGCCATTGCCGATGGTTTCGCCGGCGGATTGGCCCGCGCCGACAATGATGGCGATCTTGCCCTGCAGACGTCCGCTTCTCATGTCAAACCCCCTTCAGATCGGGATCCAGCACCTGACCTTCGTCGAGCTGAACGCCAAAGCTGTTGAGCATCATCGAGACCTGGGTGTACTGGCCGGCCGTGAACACCACGTCCATGCGCTGGCGTTCCTCGAAGTGGCGCGTCAGTTCCGCCCACACCGGCGCGGTGATGAACTGCTCGCGATGCAGATCGTCGGTCGCCCGCAACAAGGCCCTATCAGGCTCGCTCCAGCCGGGCGCGTCGGCGCCGAGCTTGATCCGGGCGATCTCGTCATCGGTCAGGCCGGCGCGGCGGCCGATCGGCACATGCTGGGTCCATTCATAGCCGGAGCGGCAGAGGAAGCCGGTGCGCAGGATTACGATCTCGCGCTCGCGCGGCGGCAATGTGGACTTGCGGCTCAGGATATAGCCGCCCCAGACGAGGAAAGCCTTGGCCGCCAGGGGATGGTTGAGCAGCGTGCGGAAGATATTGAGGACCGGACCGCGCGCCAGCATCGGCTCCACGATCGCGCGCTGTTCCTCGCTCCAGCTTTCGGCAGCGGCGGGCACGACGCGCGGGGCTGTCAGTCGCATAGGGTTTTCTCCCGAATGATTTTTGTTGTCTCGGCGCGCCGGCTCTGCGGTCGCCATCAGCGCCCACCTTAGAGACGTTGGCAGCATCCTTGGCAAGTCGGGCCAGCGTCAGCGCTCCGAATTGGCGCACGACTTTTCGCAGCAAGGAATATCTGGCGAAGCGATGACAGCGCAAGTTACGCCGAAATCGGCGCGCCGTCCGGCTGGATCGCCTGCGGGTGACCCTGCTCGTCGATCGAGACGTAGGTGAAATTGCCGTCGGTCACCAGGATCGAGAGTTTCTCCTTGCGGCGCAGCACCCAGGCTTCGAGATGGACCGTGACCGAGGTCCGCCCGATCCGCACCAGATTGGCGTGGACGGAGACGAGATCGCCGACATAGACGGCTTTACGGAAATTCATCGCTTCGATCGCGACCGTCACGGTGCGGGATTTTGCAATCTTGGAGGCGAATACGCCGCCACCGATATCCATCTGGCTGAGCAGCCATCCGCCGAAGATATCGCCGTTGGCGTTGGTATCCGCCGGCATTGCCAGCGTTCGGATGCAGAGATCGCCGAGCGGTTCGGTCTCCGTGTTCAGGGGCGCGTGCGCGGCCGGCGTATCGTTCACTTGAAAGTCTCCCAGCCTGCATCCGGCGTGAAGCGCCCGCCGAACTTTTCGACCAGCGCGCGCAATGTGGAAACCACGTTCTCGGTGCCACGGCTTCGCGCGTAGTTCAG
>JBATYN010000472.1:0-1695 GCA_049674125.1 Pseudolabrys sp.
ACATTCAATTTTTTGACCAAGGCAAGCGCCTGCTTGTTCACTTCGCTGTGGTCGCGCACCATATCTTGCGCGAAATCGCGAACTTCGGTGTTCTTGGATTTCGCCAAGGCCTGCTTGGCCGCCTCGATATCGAGCTGGCCCGCGGTGTAGGCGATGTGCGCAATCTGCGGATCGGTTGGCTTCGCGCCTTGCGCGAACGCAGGCGCGGACAGCAGGCAAAGCGTGGCAAGGCCGGCGGATAGTTTAGCAAACATAGGAACCTCCCTTTCGCACGGCCTTGCAGCCGTGCCGTGCATCAGTATGAGGTTTGATGCAGAAGGGCGATGGAGGTTCCCGGAAATCAGTCGGCGCAGAGGCGCTGCACCACCACTTCGGTCATGCGTGCGCAGCGCCGTCCGCCAAAGGGAAAGCTGCTGGTGAGCGCGGGGCCAAGCTGCTTGTCCAGTTCGCTGCGCAGCAGCAAGCGCGCGCGATGCAGGCGGGTCTTAACCGTCTCTTGTTGCAAGCCGAAGAGGTCGGCTGTTTCCTCGACACTCATGCCTTCGACGATGCGTGCGACGAAGACGGTGCGGAACGCGTCGGGAAGTTCGTCGATCGCCTGTTCCAATACCGCGCGAATTTCGCCTTGCGCCATGGTCTGCTCCGGATCGCTACTGGCCGTCGAGGCTGGGAAATGGATGATTTCGGCTTGATTGCGATTAGCCCCATACGTTTCCCAGTCCACAGTCGGTCGCTGGCGCCGCAATCGCCCTAACGCTTCATTCATGGCAATGCGCGTGATCCAGGTGCCGAAGGCGGCATCGCCGCGGAACATGTCGAGGCCGGTGAAGGCGCGGACATATGTTTCCTGCACGACGTCTTCGGCTTCTGCGTCATTGCGCAAAATGCTGCGCGCAATGCGAAACAGGCGCCGATTGTATCGGCCAGTGATGGCGCGAACGGCCGCCTCGTCGCGCCTGCGCGCGAGATTCACCAATTCCTCATCGTTGAGCGTTTCAACATCGGCTTGCTGAGCCTTCGTCAACGGCATGGCGAATATCCGCGGTTTCGATGCATTAGATGCACTGGCCGAAAAAAGGTTCCCGGGGCGGCAGTCAAAATAGCGCCCCCTGGCCGTCGTTCTTCTTGACTCGCTTGGCACGCTGGCGCGGTACCGGCGCCGGAGGCGACACGGCTTCGGCGGGTGGCGAAAACCGCTCGACCAGCTTCGGATTGTCATTGGCGGTACGATTGACTGCAGTCGAGACCTCGTAGACATCGAGCAGCGCTTCCGGCGCCGGTGCAATCAGCGCTGCGGCCGTTTCAGCGTCGACATTTGCGCAATCGAGCCACAGGTCGAATGCCTCCGGTGGCACAATCACGGGCATCCGCTCATGGATCGTGGCAAGCGTGCGGTTGGCACGCGTGGTGACAATGGCGGCCGTCTCGAGCTCCTCACCATTGGGGCCGGTCCAGGTCTCCCACAGGCCGGCAAAGGCCAACGGGCCGCCCGAACTGGCAGTGACATAGTAAGGCTGCTTGCGTGCCCCAGCCGCTTTCCACTCATAAAAGCCGTCGGCCGGAATGAGGCAGCGCCGGCGTTTCATCGCCGCCCGGAAGGCCGGCTTATCGGATACAGATTCCCCGCGCGCGTTGATCAGCAATGTGAAGGTTTTGGGGTCTTTCACCCACGACGGCAGCAGGCCCCAGCGCACC
>JBATYN010000473.1:0-1822 GCA_049674125.1 Pseudolabrys sp.
TCACCCGTACGTCGCCGCTAAACGTCGCTTCTTTTTGCTTGTCACGCACTTCCAGCGTGGCCGCTTCAATATGCACCGGTTGATCGCGGTTCTGTGAAAAGCCTTGCAACGCGTTCGGGGGGCCCTGCGGAGTTGTCTGTGCATGCACACCAGACCCGCAGATGACTAACGCGGTGGCAAGCAACAAAAGCGATTTCGTATTACGCATTACGATCATTGCCCAGGCGGCTTAGTTTGTGGTGCCGGCTGGTTTAGCGTCATGTCCATGACGACGCCGCCATGGAAACGAATAATGTCTCCGGAGTCGACAATGTTCAGTCGATTGGCATTCAGCGTGCCTTGCAACATTCTCACCTCGACAGGATGTTCGGACACAACATTGCCTTTGCGGATATCGACCATCGCTTCACTCAAGCGGCCCTGATATCCGGTCGACGAGTTGAGAACGATGTCGCGATCGAGTTGGAGCGTTTCCCCCTTGGCGTCATACAGGCCGGTAACCGCCGTCATTTCCATTGTAGTCTTGTCTTGCATTTCCACTTTGGCGCGAATGTTGTGCAGTTCGACCATGTCCGGCTTGGTCATGTCCTGCGCTGCGGTGTCGGCGGTCAATTCATACGCGCGCGCGTCACTCGTAAATCCGGAAAGGCGCGGCGCCTCCATGGTGACCTTGGTGCCCGAAACGACCAGGTTGTCGATATTGATCGGCAGCTTTGCGAGCATGCGCAACGGATTGAAATATGTGATCAGCATCGCGATGACGAGTACCACGGCCACGCTGGCCGGAACGGCAATGCGCAAGATGCGAACCAGATGGCTATGACGGCGCGCAGCCTTGAAGGCACGATCAGCGTTGCCGCGGCTCGTGGTCCAATAGCTCCGCGGAGCTTCGGGATCGGTTCTAGCTGTAATCACACGGCTCATTGCAAGCCTGACGCCCGCCTTCGTTCAAAGATGGTCTTGGAAATCATCTCATCCCCCATCAGCCACCATGCCGTCCGAATATGGCTCCGACACGGCAACAAGACCTGCTTGCCGGCATACAATAGCAACGATAATTCAATAGCTTACGAAGAATGAGAAAAAATATCCTCGGCCGCCCAACCAGCGAGATCGAGCCGCGCCCTGTCGGGCAAAAAGCGGAAGCATGCCGCCGCTAAATCAGCACGGCCTTCGCGCGCGAGCATTATGTCCAGCTTCTCTTTAAGCGCATGCAAATGCAAAACATCTGTCGCGGCGTAGGATACCTGCGCATCGCTGAGCTCGTCGGCGCCCCAATCAGACAATTGCTGCTGTTTTGAAAGATCGACGCCGAGGACCTCACGCGTCAAATCCTTAAGCCCGTGCTTGTCGGTGTAAGTGCGGGCGAGGCGCGAGGCGATTTTCGTGCAATAGACCGGCGCGGCCATCACGCCAAAGGTTTTGGCGAGGAGACCAATATCGAACCGCGCAAAGTGAAAGATTTTAAGAATAGATTTGTCCGCGAGCAGCCGCTCTATATTAGGCGCCTTGCGCTGACCAGCGCCGATCTGCACGACATCAGCCGAGCCATTTCCGGGCGACAGCTGGACAACACAAAGCCGGTCCCGATTAGGATCAAGCCCCATGGCCTCAGTGTCAATCGCCACTGCGCCTTTGTAGGCGGTAAGGTCAGGGAGGTCGCCGCGGTGCAGCCGGATTGTCATTCAGTTTCTCAGGCTCGGAACGTTGGTGCCCAGGAGAGGACTCGAACCTCCACGGCTTTCACCGCTAGTACCTGAAACTAGTGCGTCTACCAATTCCGCCACCTGGGCTTGTCGGGACCAGATACGGAGCCGTTTCC
>JBATYN010000474.1:0-5448 GCA_049674125.1 Pseudolabrys sp.
GGCATGGGCAAGACCGGCGGCCGCGGCGGCAAAGGTCAGACCGCGCGCAGCGGCGTGCGCATCAAGGGCTTCGAAGGTGGCCAAATGCCGCTGCATCGGCGCCTGCCAAAGCGCGGCTTTCGCAATACCTCATTTGCGGTCAGGCTCAACGAAGTCAATCTCGGCAAGGTACAGGCGGCGATCGACGCTGGTCACCTGGACGCGAAGGCTACTGTCGACGTAGCGGCCATGGTCAAAGCGGGCCTGATGCGCCGCGCGAAGGGTGGCGTGAAGCTGCTGAGCGACGGCGAACTGAAAACGAAAGTCGACTTCTCGGTCTGGCGCGCTTCTAAATCGGCTATCGCGGCAGTGGAGAAGGCTGGTGGCACGGTGAAGATCCTTGCGCCGGCGAAAGAAGAAGACGCCGAGCCGAAGGGCAAGAACAAGCGCAAGGCGCTCGCTGCAGCCAAAGGCGGCGACAAGCCAAAGGGCGGAAAGCCCAAGGCTGAGCCGGAAGGCGAGAGCAAGAGAGCCGAATAGTCATTCCGCTGCGTCATTTGCGCGCGCGGAAGTTCGAGTTGCTGCGGGCTACAGTTTGGGACGATCGCCCCTATCTAGAGGGCTGTACGGACGGGATGCCCCAAATTTAGGGGCATGACAGCGGAAGGGTCGAGGCGGTCATGGTCTCTGCAGCAGAACAACTAGCGGCCAATCTTAATTTCTCGGCGCTCGCCAAAGCCGATGAACTCAAAAAACGCATCTGGTTCACGGTCGGCGCGCTGCTGGTCTATCGCCTTGGAACCTACATTCCGCTGCCCGGGATTGATCCCGCCGCCTGGGAACAGATCTTCAATACCCAATCCGGCGGCATTCTCGGCATGTTCAATATGTTCTCCGGAGGTGGCATCCATCGGATGGCGATCTTCGCGCTCAACATCATGCCGTACATTTCTGCGTCGATCATCATTCAGCTGATGACGACGGTTTCGCCCACGCTCGAAGCGCTCAAGAAGGAAGGCGAGGCCGGCCGCAAGATCATGAATCAGTACACCCGGTACCTCACCGTGGTGCTCGCCGGGTTCCAGGCCTATGGCATCGGCGTCGGTCTGCAAGGAACCGGCAGCGTTGTGAGCAATCCGGGCGTCTTCTTTCTGATGTCCACCACGATCACGCTCGCCGGCGGCACCATGTTCCTGATGTGGCTGGGCGAGCAGATAACATCGCGCGGCATCGGCAATGGAATCTCGCTGATTATCTTGTCAGGCATCGTGGCGCAGCTGCCCTCGGCGATCGCCGGCACGCTCGAACTCGGCCGACAAGGCGCACTTTCGACCGGCCTGATCCTCGCCGTTATCGTGATGGCGGTCGCGGTCATTGCGTTTATCGTGTTCGTGGAGCGTGCGCAGCGGCGCCTGTTGATCCAGTATCCGAAGCGCCAGGTAGGCAACCGCATGTTTGAGGGGCAATCGTCGCATCTGCCCCTGAAACTGAACACCTCCGGCGTGATCCCGCCGATTTTTGCATCGTCGCTGCTTTTGCTGCCGACGACCGTTGCGAATTTCAACGCTGGGCAGGGGCCGGGCTGGCTGACCACTGTTACAACGCTGCTCGGTCACGGTCGGCCGCTGTTTCTCATTCTTTACCTCGCATTGATCGTATTCTTCGCGTTCTTCTACACTGCGGTAGTTTTCAATCCGACAGAGACCGCAGAAAATCTGAAGAAGCATGGCGGATTTATTCCGGGCATTCGCCCGGGTGAGCGCACGGCTGAGTACATCGACTATGTACTCTCGCGCATCACGGTGCTCGGCGCGCTCTATCTCGCCATCGTCTGTCTCATTCCGGAAATCCTGATTTCCTACGCGGCTGTGCCGTTCTATTTCGGCGGCACATCGCTGCTGATCGTCGTCAGTGTCACCATGGATACGGTGGCGCAGATTCAAGGCTACTTACTCGCGCATCAATATGAGGGGCTCATCAAGCGATCGAAGCTGCGAGGTCGGTCGCGATGAGATTGGTTCTGCTCGGCCCGCCGGGGGCGGGAAAGGGCACTCAAGCGCAACGCCTGATAGCCAAACACGGAATTGTCCAACTCTCGACAGGCGACATGTTGCGCGCGGCGGTCGCCGCGGGTACGCCGGTGGGGCTGCGCGCCAAAAGCATCATGGATCGCGGCGAGCTCGTTCCCGACGACATGGTCGTCGCAATCGTCGCCGAGCGGATTGACCAGCCCGACGCCAAACGTGGTTTCGTCCTCGATGGCTTTCCGCGCACCGTGCCACAGGCGCAAGCGCTCGACGGTCTGCTCATGGAGCGCGGCCTTAAGCTCGACGCAGTGATTGAGTTGAAAGTCGACGAAGGCATTCTGCTTCGGCGCATCGAAAAGCGGGTGGCCGAGATGACCGCCCGCGGCGAAAAAGTGCGCGCGGACGACAATCCAGAGGTGCTCAAAGGCCGGCTCGCGGCTTATCGGACCCAGACTGCGCCGCTGGTGGATTATTACGCTGCCAAGGGCTTGCTCAAGAGCGTGGACGGCATGGCCTCGATTGAGGAGGTTACGGCCGCCATAGACCGCCTATCGCGCCCCTCAACGGTTTCCGGCTCAGGTAGGGCAAGGCCTCGGAGGGTGACTAAATCGAGCCGCGGGAAGGGCAAATCGTCCAAAAAGACGAAGAGAACGGCCCAAAAACGGGGTTCCCGCCGTAAGCGTCCCGCTGGGGCCAGACGAACCAAAAATAAGGCTGCACAGAGCAAAAACCGTAGCCGGCGGAGGTTGACGAGAGTGCGATGAATCCCTTAATAAGCTGCACATTCAGGAGTTTGACGCGATGCCGGGCCCCAGCAAGGCGGGGACGGGCGTCGTGTTACGCTTTGCGCTATCCCACTCATGGGACATATGAATTCGGCGCGTTCCGCGCGGCCGGTCGATATAGGAGAAGTTAAGTGGCTCGTATCGCGGGCGTCAATCTACCGACCAACAAGCGCGTCGTGATCGCGCTGCAGTACATCCACGGCATTGGGAACAAGATTGCCCAGGAGATCATGGGCAAGGTTAACCTGCCGCCAGAGCGCCGCGTGTCGCAACTCACCGACTCGGAGGTGCTGCAGATCCGCGAAATCATCGACCGCGATTACATGGTTGAGGGCGACCTGCGCCGTGAAGTGCAGTTGAACATCAAGCGGCTGATGGATCTGGGTTGTTATCGTGGCCTGCGCCATCGCAAGGGCCTGCCCGTTCGCGGCCAGCGCACTCACACCAATGCGCGGACCCGAAAGGGGCCGGCAAAAACCATTGCCGGCAAGAAGAAGACCCCGGGCGCAAGTTGATAACAGGATAAGCCCCGCGCCGATTGCGGCGCACGGGCGCGAAAGGATTGAGAATGGGTAAGGAAGCCACCCGCGTCCGAAAGCGCGAACGCAAAAACATCGCCTCGGGCGTCGCGCATGTCGCGGCCTCGTTCAACAACACCATGATTACGATCACCGACGCGCAAGGCAACACAATCGCCTGGTCGTCGGCCGGAACCATGGGCTTTAAGGGCTCGCGTAAATCAACGCCCTATGCCGCGCAAGTCGCTGCTGAAGACGCCGCCAAGAAGGCGCAGGAGCACGGCATGCGCACTCTCGAAGTTGAGGTTTCGGGCCCCGGTTCGGGGCGCGAGTCGGCGCTGCGGTCGCTGCAGGCAGCCGGGTTCACCATTACCTCGATCCGCGACGTGACGACGATCCCGCACAATGGTTGCCGGCCGCGCAAGCGTCGTCGGGTGTGAATTTTCTTCGCGCGGATTCGTAATCCCGCGCGCGTGCTTCCGCCGAGATTTTCCCCATGCGGCGGGTGGGGTGCGCTAGGCGCGACAAGGCCGCGCCGCTGAAAAGGTGAAGACGTGATCCAAAAGAATTGGCAAGAATTGATCAGGCCGAACAAGCTCCAGGTTTCCGCCGGCAGCGATGCCGCGCGGATCGCGACGGTCGTCGCCGAGCCGCTCGAGCGCGGTTTCGGCGTCACACTCGGAAACGCGCTGCGCCGTATTCTGCTGTCGTCGCTGCAAGGCGCGGCGGTACAGTCGGTGCACATCGACGGCGTATTGCACGAATTTTCGTCAATCGCCGGCGTGCGCGAGGACGTCACCGACATGGTGCTCAACATCAAGGACATCGCCATCAAGATGCAGGGCGAAGGTCCCAAGCGCATGGTGGTGAAGAAGCAGGGCCCCGGCACAGTCACCGCCGGCGATATTCAGACGGTGGGCGATGTTGTCGTGCTCAACCCGGACCTCGTGCTTTGCACCCTCGACGAGGGCGCGGAGATCCGCATGGAGTTCACCGTCAACACCGGCAAAGGCTATGTTCCCGCCGAGCGTAATCGCCCGGAGGACGCACCAATCGGTCTCATTCCGGTGGACAGCCTTTACTCTCCGGTGCGCAAGGTTTCCTACAAAGTCGAGAACACGCGCGAAGGTCAGATCCTCGATTATGACAAGCTGACGATGACCATCGAGACCAACGGCGCCGTGTCGCCGGAAGACTCGCTGGCTTATGCCGCGCGTATTCTGCAAGACCAACTCAACGTGTTCGTGAACTTCGAAGAACCGCGCAAGGCAGAGGCCGCCGAGACCATTCCGGATCTCGCATTCAATCCGGCCTTCCTCAAAAAGGTTGATGAGCTCGAGTTGTCGGTGCGTTCGGCCAATTGCCTGAAGAACGACAACATCGTTTACATCGGCGATCTTGTGCAGAAGAGCGAAGCGGAAATGCTCCGCACGCCGAATTTTGGGCGCAAGTCGCTGAACGAGATCAAGGAAGTGCTGGCGCAGATGGGCCTGCATCTCGGCATGGAAGTGCCGGGCTGGCCGCCGGAGAACATCGAAGAGCTCGCCAAGCGCTTCGAGGATCACTACTGAGCCGCGCTGCGGCCCGAACGGAATGATGAAGGGGTATACGCGATGCGTCACGGCAAGGTTCACCGCAAGCTCAACCGCACGGCGGAGCATCGCAAAGCCATGTTCGCAAACATGGCCGTCGCCCTGATCAAGCATGAGCAGATCGTCACCACTCTGCCGAAGGCAAAGGAATTGCGCCCGATTGTCGAGAAATTGGTGACGCTCGCGAAAAAGGGCGGGCTGCACGCGCGCCGTCAGGCGATTTCGGAAATCCGCGATGCCGTCATCGTCAAGAAGCTGTTTGAGGTGATCGGCCCGCGTTACAAGGAGCGCGCCGGCGGTTACACGCGCGTGCTCAAGGCCGGCTTCCGGTACGGCGACAATGCCGCGCAGGCGGTCATCGAGTTCGTTGACCGCGATGTTGAAGCCAAGGGTAAGGATTCGGGGCCTGTCCAGGAGAAAAAGGCCGACGAGGCGGCGACCGCGGCGGCCTAACGGATAGTTGTATCTATTGAAAAAAGGGCGGCATCGGCGTGCCGCCCTTTTTGTTTGCCGGCTTTCGGCTGGTGGCTATGATCGGATCTAAAGG
>JBATYN010000475.1:0-26995 GCA_049674125.1 Pseudolabrys sp.
ATGCAACGCTGTCGAGGCCGGCGAGCGCGAGATCGGCGACGCCGCACTCCGGTTCTTTCGCCAACACCAACGTCAGCGGCCCCGGCCAGAAATTCGCCGCGAGTTTTTCAGCGGAAAGGTTGAAAATACCCGCGCGCCGGGCCGCGGCGATATCTGCAACATGCGCGATCAGCGGGTTGAACGAAGGCCGTCCCTTGGCGGCATAAAGCCGCGCTACTGCCTCGCCATTGCGGGCATCGGCGCCGAGCCCGTAGACCGTTTCTGTCGGAAAGGCGACCAGCCCGCCCGCGGCAAGGCAACGCGTGGCGGCCTCGATCGCCTCACGATCGGCCTTCAAAATGCGCGTTCCAGGTTCGGCCGTCATTGTCTCTCTCAAGCTTGCGTTTAGGAATGCCGGGGTTATAAGTCCGGCCTTCAGTCGGAGTGTAGCGCAGTCTGGTAGCGCACCACGTTCGGGACGTGGGGGTCGCAGGTTCAAATCCTGCCACTCCGACCATTATTTAGCAGATTTCCAACATTTTTTGGGGGCCGGGTTAGCTGCGATAGCCCAGCGCGGTACCAGCTTCGATTGATCTCCGAAATTGCGGCGTCCGTAGCAACCACAACGCGGGGAATGGTGGACGACTTACGTGCGAACCGTCACGCGCTGGTCTGCCTGAGGCTTATGCGCCTGGCGTCACTTCAGCGGGCCATACTGTTCACAGGAGCGCACATAGCGGATAAGATTTCCTGCCGGACGTCGCACAGGTGACTGTGTGGGAACCACATTTCGATAAGACGTCATCAGCCGTTATGCACTCGAGGGGTACCAATGAAGCTACAAGCCGGTTGCACGAGATTTAACAGCGAGTATTCGTTCCTGCGTCGGCGCTGGATGCGCCCGCTACTGGCGGCAGCGGTGACACTCGTGCTGTTCGGACATTCGATAAGCGCTCATGCGGCGCCGACGGCGACATCGTCCAGGTCGCAGGCTCACGTTTTTCTGCTCCGCGGCGTCCTCAATATCTTCTCCTTGGGCCTGGACCAAATCGCGGCAAAGCTGGAACAACAAGGCATTCGAGCGAGCGTATCCAACTATCTTTTTTGGTCATCGGTCGCCGATGAAGCTGCAGCGGAATACAAGAGTGGACGGACACGAACGATTATTTTGGTTGGGCACTCCTCGGGTGCAACGATACTGCCCGATATGGTTGAGCGCTTGGATAAGCTCGGTGCCCCCGTCAAGTTAGCGATTGGTCTGGATTCTGTGTTTCAGACGAGCCTGTCAGGGCGCGTTGGCCGCTATATCAATTTCTACATCGCCAACGGCGCCGGCACCCCTGTCCAGGGGACCAAGCAACTGCAGGGCAAGCTTGAGAATGTCGACGTGGAGAGGATACCCGGGGTAGGCCACATCACGATCGACAAGAACGAGATCATGCAGCAGAAGGTCATAAACGCCATAAATTCCGCACTCTAAGCGGATGACCGCCTCAGCTCACGAGCGCGCATGTCTGCCATAGCCGTGCTGACACCGGCAGCTGTGCCTTAATTCAAGAATGATTTGCGTGTCTGTAGGCCGAAGGCAAACGCTGAAAGCTCAAGATGTATCCGGTGCAAAATGCATCCCTGCTGATCGCAGCGATCTTTTTCAGCTGCACACATTTTGTCACCTTTGATTCGGCAATCGCCGGTCCGATTGCGGGGTGGAGCGAGACTACCGGCGCCGCGCCGAAAATAAATTCCGCGACAGTTGTTGCGGCAAAGGCCTCGCCGGTCGGACCGCCGCCAGCCGCCAAACAAGCCGTGATTGTGCCGGCCGGGCGCGCCTATCTATTCCGTGGCGCGCTTGGTCCAATCTTCTCGCGCGGGATGGACCGGCTGACCAAACGTATCGAAGAGGCCGGCGTGACCGCGACTGTCAACGAGTTCACGATTTGCCGTTACATTGCAGCGAAGGCCATTCGTGACTATCGCCAGGATCCTGCGCCGATCATCCTCATCGGACACTCGATGGGCGGATTTTGTGCGGTCAAGTTCGCAGAGATCCTCCAGGCCGAAAATATTCCGGTAAGTCTGGTTGTTACAATCGACCCAGCGCACGTAACGCCCAACGTGCCGCTCAATGTCGAGCGTTTCATCAACATATATCTGGCACACAATGTCTTGGGTGGTGGCGATGTCGTGCCGGCAAAAGGCTACCTGGGTCATTATGCGAGCTTTGATCTCTCCCAGCACGACGAAGTTACGCATATCAATATCGATAAGATGGACTCGGTCCATCAACAATTGGTCGCCAAGATCCAGGAGCTCACCGCGACGCCGGCAAAAGCTGAAGGCGAGGGAATACCAATTCGTTACGTCGTTCCCGCCGATGCCGCAATCGAGTTGTGGGACAGCGGCACGCCGTTCTTCGCGCATTCAGGCGATACACTCGAAACGCTCGCGGCCTATTATCGTTTACCACTCTGGTCGCTCACCCAGATCAATCAGGTGCCGGATGGCGCATCGCTCACAGACCGTCAGCGGATCGTAATCCCGCGGCACCTCGTTCCGCTCTCGGCGGTCTCCGCGCAGCCGCCGCCCAAACACTGAAGTGGGCTCTGCCTCCCGCTGCGGTACGATGTTAGTGGTGAGGCAAGAACGGAATCAGCATCGGCACGCGGCGGCGGTAGGCCCCATAGGCATCCGCGCCGAGCTCAATGCTGAGGAAGCGCTCTTCCATGCGGGCCTTTTGCCACAGACCGATCGAGATAAGCACCGCGCCGAGCATCGCGGTGACTGTCCCGACTGCGGCGCCCGTCGCCAGGATTGCCGCAATGAGTCCCGTATAAATTGGATGGCGCACAAAGCGGTACGGGCCGGTGTCAATGACCCGATGGCCTTCTTTGCGCGTGATTGCATTCGACCAAAAGTAGCCGAGATGAATTCGCGCCCACCATGTGAGCAAGACGCCTGCCAAAGTCACGACCGCAAGCGCATAGGCGACGCCGTTGCCGATAACCCAGACCGGCCGCACCGCTAACGCCTGCGCAGTCCAGGGCGTAAGGAGGATTGCGCCGGCAATTATCGGGATTCGGTAGGCTTGTGCATTCCAGGTCAAGACGCGCTTTTGAGTCTGGCCTGACCAAAACGACGCCACTGCCCAGCTGATGAGCCATCCAATCCAGATGAGGGCAATCAATCCGCTCGGCCACGCAGCGAGCCAGCCACTCCAGACCAACGAAAACAACTCGTTCAGGCTATGCGGCATGGGCGTTAACCAGATAGGCGATGGTCTCGCGCAATGCGGACTCAACAGGGCGAGGCGCATAGCCGAGCTCACGCTGCGCGCGATCGATCGACAGGGCCGTGGATCGCAACGCGATTCGAACACCCTCTGCCGTTCCGGAAGGAGGATTGCGCGTTACGTGATCGGCGATGAACTCCAACATGCCAGCGGTTATTTCCGCAAATTGCCCAGGAATAGGAACCCGCAGACTCCAGCGGCCACTGATCGCCGCGACATATTGAAGAAGTTTTTTCAGCGGTATGCTTTCGCCGCCGAGGATGTATCGATGTCCAATTTTTCCGCGCTCCATAGCGAGAACCAGGCCGGCCGCAACATCGCGCACGTCAACGAGGTTCACAATGAAATCGAGATAGAGTTGGAAGCGGTTATTAAGAAAATGCCGGAGCATCGCCGTTGGTGGAGTAAGATTGCGGTCATGAGGTCCAATTGGCATTGTCGGACTTCCAATCACCACAGGAAAACCGGATGCCGCGGCTTGAACCGCGAGCTGCTCGGCGAGCATTTTTGATCGCGTGTATGGACCGGGCATGTCTTCGGCCGTCAGTAAAACATCTTCCGCAGTAGCGCCGTCGGAGGGCGAAGGGCGGAAAAGAATGGATTCAGTCGAGCAATGCAGCAGCCGTGCAATACCACGCTTACGCGCGGCCGCAATGACGATCTCGGTGCCGCGGCAATTAACGGCATGAAAGTCGTCCTTGCGGGGTATCCACATGCCAGGCAGGCCGGCGAGGTGGTAAACCTCATCGACATCTTTCAGGGCGTGATCGACCAGTTCCGGGTTGAGCACTGAACCATTGATGTATTGCGCAGCGGCCAAGTCTGAACCTGGAGGATGGAGATCGAGAACGCGCGTCTGGCGGCCGCTCGCAATGAGCGCTGCTACCAGGTGCCGCCCGATGAAGCCGCTGCCGCCGGTGACAAGAACGCACGTCATGGATCTTGCTGCACGTCGCTTTGACGCTGGTGCGGGTAAATCGACGGGTGGCCCGCCGCCAGTTGCGATCCTTGTTGAATAACAACTGCGAGATCGTTTCGGAAGCCGAGAGCGATGAACAATTTTGCCATCACAAACATCGGACCTAGGAGAAGGTGAGGCGGGTTGTCCAGAAGGGCCGGCTTACGACCTTCAAATATTTGATGACCTATAATTTGCACACCAATACCAATGACAATCAGCACGATCGAAATTATCCAAACGGCGGTAACGCTCACGTGGCTTGAGATAATTGCGGCCGCTATCAGCAGGAGAATTCCAGCGCCGACGAGTGCCAAGCCAAGGGCGGTATCGAGCACGAGCCAGTAGATCAGCACGGGCACAACCATGAAGGCCGCCACATTGCTTTGAACACCAAATATTGTGACGGGCCACAAGCTTAAGGGAAGAACCGCCGCCAGGAACAGAAATATGATGCCGACAACGTGCATGGCACAGTTGCTCGGATCGCGATGATATTCCACGTAATCCGCAAGCTGGCGCCGAAAACTAGCACTCATTCTGCGCTCGCTACTGCTTTCGCGTGGAAACGTCACTAAACCGATTGCCCCATCAAAGAGGGGCTACAGTTCGTTGTTTTGCCCGCCGCAGACGGACTATGCAACTTAAACTTGGGATCGTGCTCAAGTCAAAGGGCGGGTCGGTGATTTTGGCAAACCCAATGCGAGCGTCTATTGCGATTTCGATCCATTTTTCTTTGCTAAACCACCGGGCGGGGAGATGAGGCCGGTTTGTCCAATTGTCATGACGTCGTCGTGAGGCAGCCTGCCGATTTAATGCGCTTTCGCTAGTTTTTGGTGCGCTGGCCAATTGGGGCCACGCGGCAGTCGGTGTTCGGCGGGTTCACTCGTCGTGCGCGTGATTGAACGCTTTGCCGATTGCGTTCATACGCAACGAGCTCATGCCGACGCGCTGATCTTTTTCGAGTGGTGCGACCGCCTCATCGCAATTGACGTAACCCTGGTCCCACATTTTTCCGGTGCGGTTATCGAGCATTCGCCGCCAACATTGGTCACCACGCGTCGGCACAATGATGATGGAGCCTGTGTAATAGGCAGCGTCAGTGCGCAGTGACGGCTTTGCAGCGGTCTCTTTCTTGAGCGCCGACCAGCCACTCGGATGCCAGTCGATGGAGTAGACGAGAACCGCGGCGCCGAAGGCCAACCAAATGAGGAGTATATTGGTTCGCGGGATATCGCGCATGAACCAATGATGGCGAGACGATACGCGACGCGTGGCCATAGCCCTTACTCCGAACACGCGAACCCTTGTCCTTGACCGGACTCCACACGATCATCTGTCAGTAGCCTAAGGCGGCCTTCGTTAAGAGATCGTTCAGCCTCGGCCTTAGGGAGATACGCGCGCTCCGGCAACCCGGAAAATCGAATACTTTCCGGCATCTGGCGGGCCTGATACGCGCGCTTTTGGTGCGCGCTCGCCCTTGCACGAGACCATCCGTGCCGCGTAACGTCAGCCATCAAACAATGCCGGCGGGCGAAACGGGCCGGCCAAGGGAGGATGATAATCATGCGGCGGATTTTCGCGCTCGTCTCGCGCGCGGCGCTCGCGGTGGCCTGCATCGCAGTGATACCGGTTGGCGATGCCGCCGCTGTCGATTACCCAACCCGTTCGCCGCACATTTACGTCGGGTATCCGCCGGGAGGTTCAACCGACATCCTCGCGCGGATTTTCGGTCAGTACATCAGCGAAAGGCTCGGTCAGCAGTTCATTGTCGAAAACCGCCCCGGCGCTGGCAACAACCTTGCGACCGAGTTTGTCACCAAAGCCGCGCCCGACGGCTACACTTTTTTGCTGGCGAATCCCGCCAACGCGGTCAACGCCACGCTCTACAAGCATCTTAATTTCGTATTCCTGCGTGACCTCGAACCGGTTGCCGGCTTCATCCGCGTTACCAATGTGATGGAAGTCAATCCGGACGTACCGGCAAAGACCGTCGCCGAATTTATCGCATACGCCAAAGCCAATCCCGGTAAGGTCAACATGGCATCGTCGGGCAACGGCACATCGGTGCATCTCTCCGGTGAATTGTTCATGGCGATGACAGGGGTGAAAATGCAGCACGTGCCCTATAAGGGTGCGGCTCCGGCGCTCACGGATTTGATGGGCGGCCAGGTGCAAGTCTTATTCGACAATCTTCCGTCGTCGATCGAGCACATCAAAGCCGGAAAATTGCGTGCCTTGGGGGTGACCGCGACGCAACGTTCGTCTGAATTGCCAGACGTACCGACCGTCGGCGACACCGTGCCCGGTTACGAGGCAAGTGCCTTCTTCGGACTGGTCGCTCCGAAGGGCACGCCGAAAGAAATCGTCGACAAGGTCAACGGCCTCGTGAATGACGCCCTCAAGGATCCAAAGATGCTCGCGAAGCTCAAAGAGCTTGGCGGCACGCCGATCCCGGGAACGCCGGCCGATTTTGGCAAGCTGGTCGCCGACGAAACCGCAAAATGGGAAAAGGTCGTCCACGGCGCAAACCTTTCGATCGATTGATGCGCGCGAGACGCACGGCATCTCCAGAATGACCGCCCGTAAACGTCCAGAAGACTTACGCAGCCATCGCTGGCTCGGCGTCAACGATTTGCGATCGTTCGGCCACCGCTCGCGCCTTCGGCAGGGCGGCTTCGATTCCGTCGACTGGGCCGGCAAGCCTGTGATTGGCATCGTCAACACATGGAGCGACATCAATTTTTGCCACACGCATCTGCGCGACCGCGCCGAAGATGTGAAGCGAGGGGTACTGCAGGCCGGCGGTTTTCCGGTCGAGCTGCCGGCGATGTCGCTGTCGGAGCCGTTCGTGAAGCCGTCGACGATGCTCTACCGCAATTTTCTCGCGATGGAGACGGAGGAGCTCCTGCGCAGCCATCCGATCGATGGCGCCGTCCTAATGGGTGGCTGTGACAAAACGACACCCGGGCTGATTATGGGCGCGATCAGCATGGGTGTGCCTGCGATCTACGTGCCGGCGGGGCCGCAACTGCGCGGAAACTGGCGCGGTCAGCAGCTCGGTTCCGGCTCCGACGCATGGAAATATTGGGATGAAAAGCGCGCCGGCCGCATTAGCGACGCCGACTGGGCCGAGCTCGAGGGCGGCATCTCGCGCAGTTATGGTACCTGCATGGTTATGGGTACGGCAGCGACGATGATGGCGATCACCGAGGCGCTCGGGATGACGTTGCCAGGCGCTTCATCGATTCCGGCTGCCGACTCTGGTCACGAGCGCATGTGCGCGGCCGCTGGCCGCCGCGTTGTCGACCTGGTCTGGGACGATGTGACGCCACAAAAAATTCTGACGCCCGCTGCCTTTGACAATGCCATCCGCGTGCATATGGCGATGGGCGGGTCGACGAACGCCATTATCCACGTGGTGGCGATGGCGCGCCGCGCCGGGCTCAAGCTCGACATGAGCCGCTTTGACGAGATTTCACGCGAAATTCCGGTTGTCGCTAATGTACGGCCGTCCGGTGAATTCCTGATGGAGGATTTCTTTTATGCCGGTGGCTTGCGCGCGCTCATGGCAGAACTCAAAAGCGCGCTCGATCTGTCATGCCTTACGGTCACCGGTAAAAGCATCGGCGAAAACATTGCCGGCGCGGAGGTGTACAAGCGCGATGTTATCCATCCATTGTCGGATCCAGTATCGCGCGAAGGCGCGACCGCTGTGCTCACCGGGAATCTGGCACCACGCGGCTGCGTCATGAAACCGTCGGCTGCCGACAAGCGGCTGTTACGTCATCGTGGCAAAGTGATTGCGTTCGAAGACTACAACCACATGGCACGCGAGGTTGATCGCGACGGTCTCGACGTCACGCCCGACCACATTCTCGTGCTCAAGAACGGCGGCCCCAAAGGCGGCCCCGGCATGCCCGAATGGGGCATGCTGCCGATCCCGAAAAAGCTGGTGAAACAGGGCGTGCGCGACATGTTGCGCATTTCAGATGCCCGCATGAGCGGCACCAGTTACGGAGCGTGCATTCTGCACGTGGCGCCGGAAAGCTTTGTCGGTGGGCCGCTGGCTTTCGTCAAGACGGGCGACGAGATCGAAGTCGACGTGCCGGCACGGCGCATCCATTTGCACGTTTCAGATGAAGAGATGGCCCGCCGCCGCGCGACGTGGAAACCACCGAGCCCACGCTATCCGCGCGGCTATGGCGCACTTTATTCGCAACATATTGGCCAGGCTGACGAAGGGTGCGATTTCGATTTTCTTGCGCCGCTCGGAGCAATTCCCGAACCGGAAATCCATTGAACGCCGTAAGGCTTAAATTAGAAGCGTTCTTATCTTCGTTTGATTAGAAAAGCTCCTAACTAGAAATTTCTAAACTAGACTGCGCGCATTGACGCGCCGGCAATATTTTTGAATTGTTTTTGGGTCGTACGTGTTACGTGTCGCGCAATCTGATTGCCGGGCCTTGAACCTGGCGTATGAGGAAGCGGTATAGATGTTTAACGCTCGCAATGCGCGCGCAATTGTATTTGCTGCGCCATTTTTGTTCGCGTGCGGTTTTGCCGCCCGCGCCCAAGACAGCACGTCGGCATTTTATCGGGATATTGAAACGAAATATATTTTCGGCTTCACCGAGGGTTCAGGCATCGGCCTTGAAGGCGAAAAAGAATTCTCGCTCGAAACCGTCGCGCGGATTGGGAAAGCTGACGGACGCTATTGGGCGAGCGAGACCAAACTCGAGTACGAATTTACACCGAACCAATACGTCCAATTCGAATTTGGGCCGCTCGTGTCCTACCACAATATCCAAAATGTCCCGGGCATGGACGACCTCAATCGGTTCGCATTCAGCGGGCTCTTCGGCGAAATACGTTATCTGGTGCTCGATCGTGGGCCTTCGTCGCCTCTTGCGATCACTCTTTCTGCCGAGCCGGAATGGCATCGCATCGACGAGACAAGCGGCACGCGCGTCGAGAATTTCAGCTTGGAGCTGAAGGTCAATGCCGACCTTGAGCTGATCAAGAATCGGCTCTATCTCGGCGCCAATCTGCTCTACGAGCCGGAAGGCACCCGCGACCCGGACGGCATCGGGGCTGGCTGGGAAAAGGAATCGACCGGTGGCATTTCGGCCGCGTTGGCCTACCGCATCGTGCCGTCCGTTTTCATTGGCGCTGAGGTCTGGTACCTGCGGCACTACGATGGGATGTGGTTCAACACATATACCGGCGATGCCGTCTATGTCGGGCCAACCTTGTATGTGCAGCTCGATCGCAAGGTGTTCATGACCGCAGCCTGGAATACGCAGGTCGTCGGGCACGATGTCGACGTGCCGGACTCCTCGCTTAACCTCAGTGAATTCTCCCGTCACCGCGCCAAATTGAAAGTTGCTGTCGAGTTTTAACCGGAGCCGGTTCTATGCGTGGGATTTTTGCAAAGGTCGCTCTTATCGCTCTGCTGATTGCATCGGCTGGACTTCCTGCGACTGCGCAGCAGGCGGCAAGCGTCAGCATTAGTGTGAAGAACCATCGTTTTCAGCCGGCGGAGATCCATGCGCCGGCGAATGTACCGATTGAACTGCACGTTAAAAACCTAGATCCGACGCCGATGGAATTTGAAAGCGTGAGCTTACGCGTCGAAAAGGTCGTAGCTGGCAACAGCGAAGGCCTTATCCGGCTGCGGCCATTGGGGGCCGGCAGCTACAAATTCTTCGACGATTTTCATCAGGAGACAAACGGCGTGCTGGTGGTGCGCTAGCCTCACGCCACGGGCGGGCTCGGAAAATCGGTGTTGCGCGCAGTCATCGCCGGGCCGTGCAGACGAAAAGGCATGGGTGCAACGATAGCCAAAATAGTGTTAGGCCGGTTCCGCAAACTGGAACGCACGGCATGGCCGACGACATCGACATCCCCTTCGACAAAGATCTCAATATCGCACCCGACACTGTAGACGTGCCGATGCCGGGCGTTCGACGTGTCATGGCCAACAATCCCGGCCCGTTTACTTTCAAGGGAACGGTTAGCTACATCATCGGCCGCGGCAATGTCGCAATCGTCGATCCCGGTCCTGATGACGAAGCGCATATCGGCGCACTGCTCGATGCCGTTCGAAACGAGACCGTAACGCATATTTTCGTCACGCATACCCATCGCGATCATTCGCCAGCGGTGCCGGCGATCAAAGCGGCGACTGGCGCCACCGTCTATGCCGAAGGCCCGCACCGCGCCGCCCGACCTTTGCACATCGGCGAATACAATCCTCTCGATGCGAGTGCCGACCGCGACTTTTTTCCGGATATAGCCTTGAAGGATGGCCAGGTTGTCGCCGGTGATGGTTGGACCATTGAGGCGGTGACGACGCCCGGCCACACTGCCAACCACATGTCTTTTGCCCTCAAAGAGAAAAGCACGCTATTTGCAGGCGATCACGTCATGGCCTGGGCAACATCGATTGTGGCGCCACCGGACGGCGCGATGAGCGACTACATGGCCTCATTGGCAAAACTCGCGCTGCGCAAGGAAACGATTTATTTTCCCGGCCACGGCCCGGCCATCACAGACGCGCCACGCTTCGTCAATTATTACATCCTGCATCGCAAGGCGCGCGAAGCTTCAATCCTGCACCGCCTGTCGAAAGGCGCGACCGACATCCCGACAATCGTACGCGCGATTTATATTGGCCTTGATCCGCGTCTCACGGGAGCCGCCGGCCTCTCGGTCCTTGCCCATCTCGAAGATCTGGTCGCCCGCGGATTAGTCGAAACCGATGGCCAAGCTGCGATCGATGGCCTCTATCGTTTGGCGGGCTGACGCTTCTCAGGTTGCCCCATTTTTGGCGGCGGCGGAGGTTTCTTCTCCTGCACGGAGCGCGATTCTGGCACCGAACCGGCCACATCGTCGATGTCCTCGAGCAGGCTGCGAATGCGTGACGCATTGGCGCCGAAGTCATGCGCACCGACGCGTGACGCAGAACGCATATCGACCCGCGTGCCTTGACCCATCGGGGTCACGCGGATGACCACGTCGTCGCGGAATCCCATGATCGGCGTGCGTGCCACGGCCTCGATGACGCCGTCGCGGCGCGCCAAGGTCGGTGCACGCGCATCGCCGATGTACCATTTTCGTTTTGTGACGAGCGCGAGCGCGGCGTCGTAGGCGACTTTGGGCGGAACGTCGAGGTCAAGGGGTGCGACATCCGGGTAAGCGGCGCGCTGAAGTGCGGCCACCGCGGGACCGGGATAATCAGTGCGCCCCCGCGGCCGCAGGCGCGCAAGAACGTCGAAACGCGGGGGATTAGTTGGATCGGTCGTCACATCGGTGATTTCGGGCAGTTTCAGAGCGCGCGTGCCGAGATAAACGGGATAGGCGAGGAGCACCAAGCCGAGGAATAGCCCGAGCAATGCACGGCCGAGTCCGGATCGACCCTGGCGCCAGATAACGACAAAACCAGCAAAAGCAAAGAGTATCGCAAGGGCAGCAAAGACGAGAGCAGCGGCAAACGTCGCTAGCGCAGGCACAATCTCCAGCAAGCCGGAGCGCACGATGATGATCGACAACGCGGCGACAACGAATGCAAACATCGCCAGCCGCGATGACCAGACCGCAATTTTTGAAACCGGTTCACCTTGGAGCGGGCGTCGTGCCATGATCATGAACCCGCACAAATCTGTTTGAGTGCCGTCCATTCGCCCGCATCGAGAAATGGCGTTGGCTGATGCACGGTGGCCAATTTGTCGATCGTGGCGACCCGCGCCTTCGTTTCTGGATGATTGAGCAGGATTGTCATGCCGGGCTCGGTGGCGCCGCCAATCTTGCCAAGGATCGTTGCAAGTGCATGCGCATCGCCGCCGGCTTTATTCATGAGGTCGGTGCCGTAGGTGTCAGCCGCCACTTCCGCCTCGCGTGAGTAGGACGATTGCAACACCGTTTTCGCAGCAAACACAACAGCCCCGCCGCCGACGAAATCTCCGAGCAGCATGCCGAACATAAACGACAGGCCTGCGCCCTGAAGCACAGCTTGTGTCCCGTCGCGGTGGGCCACGTGGCCAATTTCATGGGCGATCACGCCGGCTACCTCGTCGGCACTGTCAGCTTTGGCGATCAGACCGCTGAATAAGTAAACCTGTCCGCCCGGAAGCGCTATGGCGTTGGCCTCCGTCCGTCGTACCACATTCGTATGCAAGGGCAGCGGCAGTGCCGCCACAGCTTCAAGCCGTTGCACCATTTTGTTGAGCGCGGTCCGGCCCGGTCGTTCCGAGGCGGCAATGCCGCAATCGAAGCCCACGCCATTCTTGTGGGTGTCCAGCATGCTGCGCACTTGCACGTTCACCGCATCGCCGAGTTTGAGCTCGATTGTGGCCGGCAGCAATGGCGTGAGCCGTGCGGCAATTGCCGGTACACCAAACCAGGCGACCACCAACAGCGACGCGGTTGCGCTCACGCTCCAGGCGATCACGCTCATGCGCTGCCGGCGTAGCAGCAGGCCGCTGCGATCGACATAGGCGGCTCGTGCGTCGATTTCTGCGGCGAGGGCAGCATCGAGAATTTCAAGGCGCTCCAATGCCGCGCTTCCGCGCCGGCCGAGGCGAAGAATCTTGTCAGGGGCTGCAAGCCCTTCGATCTGGTCATAAGGCCAGTCGGATCGCTTGCCGCCATCCTTTGCGGAGATTTGCAATCCGCCCGATGTGAGCACGACCGTCACGTCGTGGCGCGCGCTTGTCATGCCGTCGAAGTAGATGCCGGGCCCGGAATTCATAGGCGATCCTTCGATTCCATCCGGCATCAATAGCTGCCTACATTCAACGCATCGGCGAGGCCTTCGCCGAGTGCCGAACTTGGCCGACCGCTGGCCCTGACCTTCTCGAGCGTCGAAAGACCGGACAATTGCAGCGATTCCATGCCCATCTGCCAAAGCGATAACAAAACAGTCGCCCGGTAAATGGTCGAGAAACCGAGGGCCGCAATCACATAGCCGACCAGTCCAACAAGAGTTGTCGCAACTTCGCCGCCAATGCCCTTTCCGACCTGCGCAACGCCACCCACAAGCACCAATGCGATCGCTCCGCCGATACCCATCACAATACTGAACAGGATCGCGTAGCCGACGAACCGGGCATAGGCGCCGTAAACCTGACGCATCCGCAATTGTGAGCGGATTTCGATGTCGCCGAAACGAAGTCCTGAAGACCACCACCGCAACACCACGGCCTGATACGCCGGATACAAGAGTGCCGCCAGAGTGATGCTGGTGCCTCCCATCAACATTGCAACAACGATGGCCGCGCCGAGACCGGGATTGCTGCCTTCGATCTTGCCCATGATCTCGTCGCCGCCTTGCGACACAGTATCGGCGAGCGCCGTCCAGGCGACGGCAATGAAGCCGCTAACGGCGAGCGCGAGTGGCGCAATAACCAGTAGCCACATTGGAAAACCGCGCAGAAGCAGGATGAAACCGGACGCGTCAAAGCTGCCACCCAGATCGCCGTAAAACGTATTACGCATCTTGTAGCGTTCTAGGCTGGCAAGTTGGAACGGGTAGGCGAGGCCGGCGCTCAGCCCAGTTATGGTCCACCACAGCATTGCGCGGAAAGCAAAGGCCCAGGCCGAGCCCTCCTGATGGAAGCGCAGGCCTCGATAGATTGTGCGCGTCAGCCGATAGCGCCGCGCGCGATAAATCGCGTATTGTCCAAGGACGCCGAGCGCGGCAAAGGCGATCAGGCCTGACAATTTACCAAGAATGCCCAGATCGAGCGCGGTCAGAAAAAATCCCGCATAGACGGGAATCAGGATGGCAATCGCGACCAGGAAGCCCAACAAAAGTTCGAGGGGCGTACCGGTGTATTCAAGCGCCTCACCGGCGATTTCCGTGTTCGACCAGAGAAAACGCCGCACATCGGTTGTCAGCCAGAAACGATAGATACCGAGGGTGAACATCAACAAGGCTGCGCCGCGAATGAGCAGCCGCCAATAGTACCGGCGCTGCCCGAGGAATCGCACGCCGCCGCCCGTCGCGATCCCGCCCGCATCAAGGCTAGTCATGGCCAGAAGGGATAAAGGCTAGCGGTGGAGCAAGCAACGTCATTGAAGACGCTGCTCTACGATTCGATTGTACTATATTGCCGCGCAAATATGCGAATGCCCCGCCAATGGGCAGGCAAAGCCTATGCGACGAGCTGTGCTGCAGTTGTCGAGGCTGCGAGCCGGGCGCGGATGACCTCAGCAGACATCGGCTCTCCGAAGAAATGACCCTGTCCCTCATGGCAGCCATGCGCGCGCACTTGCCGCATCTGTTCTTCGGTCTCGATGCCTTCCGCGACCACGGTTTTGTCGAGGCTGGCGCCGAGGCCGGCGACAGCGCCAATGATGGCTTGCGCGTCGCGTTCTTCCCCAAGGCCTTGAATGAACGATTGGTCGATCTTGATCTTGTGGAAGGGAAATTTGCGCAAGTAGTTGAGTGAAGAGTAGCCGGTGCCGAAATCGTCGAGCGAAATTCCGACGCCCAAATTCTTGAGCTGCTCCATGACCGTCAGCGTTCCGTCGCTATCCTCGAGCAGCAAGCGCTCGGTGACTTCAAGTTCGAGCCGCTGCGCTGGAAGTCCCGACTTGGCAAGCGCCGAGACCACGTGCAAAGCGAGGCCGCGGTCGCGGAATTGCACGGGCGACAGGTTGACGGCAACCTTGACGCTTTTCGGCCACTTCGCTGCTTCCAGACAGGCGTGCTGCAACGCCCATTCGCCCAGCGCAATGATTAAGCCGGTTTCTTCGGCAATCGGGATGAAGACCGACGGCGGCACCATTCCGCGTGTCGGATGCGACCACCGCAGCAATGCTTCGCATGTCGTGACGCGGCCGCTGCGCAAGTCGACCAGGGGCTGGAAATTCAGCTGGAATTGATCTGAACCGAGCGCTTCGCGAAGGTCGAGCTCCAGCGACCGGCGTTCCTGCGCCGCCTGTTCCATTTCCAAAGCAAAGAAGCGGTGGTCGCCGCCGCCACCGTTCTTGGCCGCATACAAAGCCATGTCGGCTTTTTTCAAAAGCTGGTCGGCATCGACGCCGTCCATCGGCGCCATGGCGATGCCGATCGACGCGCCGATGTCGATGCGATGGCCGTCGATATCGAAAGGATCTTTAAGTGTTCTGGCGAGCCGCTCCGCCAGCCACTTGGCGTCCTGATATCGTTCGGTGCCGGCCTGCAACACAACAAATTCGTCACCGCCGAAGCGTGTGATCATGTCGCCAGGGCGGATAACAGTCTTTAGTCGCGAGGCAACTTCCTTGAGTAGCTTGTCGCCGATCGGGTGACCGAGCGTGTCGTTGATAGCCTTGAACCTGTCGAGGTCGATCAAATGAATGGCGATGCGGTTCTCACGCCTGTGCATCGCCGCCAGCATGCCGTTGATGCGTTCGCGGAACTGGTTGCGATTGGCGAGACCGGTAAGGTCGTCGTATTTGGCGAGATGCGTGATGCGCTCTTGCGCCCGCTTGCTTTCCGTTACGTCCTCGAGAATGACGACCGAGCCGCCGCCGGCCATCGTCCTGCGCGACACCGCGATGGTTCGATCGCCATCCGGTGAGGTCTGTATCTGATCGAAGCGATCTTTTTGGAGACCACGTGCCAGATCGTTGAAGACCTTCTTCACGCTTTTGGCCCGGTGATTTCCGGCGTGGATGCTGTGGCGGATCAATTGCGACACGCGCATGCCAACGCGGACAGGCACGTCCTTGAGGTGGAGTAACTCGAGGAATCGGTCATTCCAGACCTGCAGGCGGTTTTGTTCGTCGAGCATGCACAGGCCGTGCGACATGTTGTTGAGCGCAATGTCGAAACGATTGGCTTGCTGTTCGAAGCGGGCCGCAAGCGCCGCTTCTTTGCGCGTCATCGTCAACGCCTGAATGATGATGTCGCGGATGCTGAGCGTGATGTCGATCATTCCGTAAATGAACATCAGGACGACGAAGCCCAGGGCTCTGTGGACCCAGTCGGGGTAGACAAGCAACGCGATCGACATCGGTAGCGTGCAAAGCGTGAGCTGGCCCACCGCGATGAATGGGCGCCCGGCGTTTCGACCCGAGATCGCAGCCGCATAACCGGCCGTCGTGGTGGTGACGGCCATCTGGAGTGAGGCATCCGACGTGCGCGTGATCGCCATCCAGCACAGAAGGCCGAGCAGCGCAGAGAACGCCCAGGCGCCGTATTCGTAGATGTGTTCCCAAATTTTCGTGGCGGCTATTTTCTCAGTTTCTTTGTAGCGCTGATAAAAAAGCGCCGACGCCACGCGCAACATACCGACCGCGAGGATCGCTACCGAGTTGGCCATGATCCAAAGGTCGCCGACTCGCAGAGCAACCGACGCGCCAACGATCGAGCACGCGACTGCGCCAACGATCAGCGACGCGATCGGCGCAAATAGCGACTCGATCAGCGCAGCACGAATCTCTTTCGGCAGCTCCGCGTCCGCTTTGCGGGTCTGGAGCAACTTCGTGATTAGCATGCGACCTACGCGACTATCTCGACAGTCGAGATGGTACCCGTCATTCTTCAATGCGAAGCAAATTGGTTGGTGTTTCAGCAACCAAGATGAACGGACCACGAATTGTCGCGCGACAATTTCAATAAAATTTTCTCGACCGCCGAAACGCGGCGATGACGAACGTGCATCGTTTTGGCGCAGCCACCAATTCGCCTCAGTCCGAACCGGTTGCGGGCGACGAGAACAGCGGATGGCGAAATGCCCCCGCGTTCCCGTGCACGTGAAGCATCTCAGTTCGTAGTTAACGCGCGTTTCGACGCGTTTCCGCGGGATTCCGCGCAGAACATTCCCGAAACGCGCTTTGATACAGTTTCGCGCAGCTCCAATGCGCGATTGTGCGATTGTTTGTTTTGCAACCTTCTGTTAGGGTAAAGAAATCGTAAATTGGTACGCAGAAATGTCGATGTATGCCGTATCGGATGCCCATTCAGCGGTGCGGGTTAACGCCCCCACGGGAACAACCGAACAGGCGAAGCTCCCTTTTGACCCCCGCATCATCGATCTGAAGAAGAGCGCCGATGCGCGCCGGCTGTTCGAGCTCGAGCAGCTCGAAGTTTCCTGGGACGACCCGACTGGCACACTCTGGACGTTCATGCGTCCGCGCGGCCGCCCGAGCTACAACACCGACCTTCTGGAAGATTTTCACGCCTGGCAGCGCGGCATCGTGGCGGCTTTCGAACACCGCCCGAACGATCTGCGATATCTGCTTCTCGGTTCGCGCACGCCCCACGTGTTCAATCTTGGCGGCGACCTCGAACTGTTCGCAACCCGGATCCGGGCACGCGATCGCGAGGCGTTGGTCGCCTACGGCGAATCCTGCGTGCGTATCCTGCACCGGAACATGAATTGCCTTGGACTGCCGATGGTCACCATCGGACTTGCGCAAGGCGATGCGCTCGGCGGCGGTTTTGAATCGCTCCTGTCATTTAATGTGATTATCGCAGAACGCGGCGCGAAGTTCGGGTTTCCAGAAAACATCTTCGGATTATTCCCCGGCATGGGTGCCTATAGCCTCGTGGCGCGTCGGGTCGGTGCGGCTTTCGCGGAAGAAATGATGCTGAATGGCCGCATCTACACCGCCGAGGAAATGAAGGATGCTGGGCTCGTGCACATTCTTGCCGAGCCGGGGCAGGGCATTGCTGAAGCGCGAGACTTTATCCAGCGCAGCAAGCGCCGCCACAATGGCAGCCGTGCGGTTTACAAGATCGGACGCGAGGTCAATCCTGTGACGCTCGAGGAACTTGATCGCGTTGTTCAGGTGTGGGCGGACGCGTGTTTGCAGTTGCGTGATCGCGATCTCAAGGTGATGCAGCGCCTCGTGGCCGCGCAAGATCGGCTGCAGAGCGCGCCGCTGGCGGCCGAGTAACGCGCGGAATCACACGCTCACGGCTGACGCGCCAGAAGCCAACTCCCCGCGGTCGAAACTCATTTGTGCAAAACGGTTCCGGTATTCCGCGGGCGTCATGCCCGTGTGACGCTTGAACAGATTCCGGAAGAAACCGATGTCCTCGTAGCCGATTTTCGAGGAAACTGTCTGTATCGACGATGCGCCGTGCTCAAGCAACTCCCTGGCCGCCGATACCCGTAATGTTTGAACGTATGCGCCCGGTAACCGGCCGGTCGCGGCCTTGAAACGGCGGATGAAATTGCGCGGACCCATTCCGGCACGTCTAGCAAGGCTATCGATCGAGACCTCACTGTCGAAATGTTGCTGCAAGTATTCCTCGGCCTGCCTGATCTTGGCGTCGGAATGCGGCCGCGAGAGCTGCACGACCGAATATCCCGACTGCCGGCCCCTCGGCATGCTCAGAAGCAGAGATTTGGCGACTTGCAGCGCAATTTCGTGGCCGCAGAACCTCTCCACCAGATAAAGGCTCAAATCGATCGAGGCATAGACGCCGCCACTGCAGAACAGGCGCCCATCCTCCGTCACAAACTGGTCGGTCTGCCAGCGCACCTTGGGATAGCGCTTTCGAAATATCTCGGCGACGCCCCAGTGGGTGGTTGCAACCCGGCCATCGAGGATTCCGCTGTCTGCAAGGAAGGCAACGCCCGTGCACGCGCCGGCAATGTAGGCGCCGCGGTCATGCCATTTTTTTACCCATGGCACGAGAGATGTATTTTTTGCAATTTCGTCAAGAACGTCCCAGCCGGGCGCAGCGATGATGATGATGTCTGTATGCTTTATGTCTGCAATTGCACAGTCGGGCGTGAGGCCGAGAGAGCCGGCCGCTTTTACCTTACGTCCGTCGACTGACGCGGTCCGCACCCGGAATCGCGGGTGCAACGTTTCGCCGTGCAGCCAATTCCAGACCACGCCGGCGGAGTGGAAGATCTCGATCGGCGCGATAGCTGTCGACGCATAACCGTCTTCCAGAACGACGATAGTGACGTCCACCAGGACGTCACCGCCGCCGGGATGCGGCACTTTTTTCATGCCGCTGTTTGCAAGCGCCGTCGGTTTTCTAGCCATGGCCACTCCTTTTCAGGACCGGTTCGACCGGCGCCCATAAGCCAACACGCGTACCGACTGAGCGCTGTATCATCAGCCGGCCGCGGTCATCGGATTGATGATGGTGCGGACTTCGGTGATTTTGGTTGCCGGAAATCCGCTCAATTTGGCGTGCTCGCGAACCGCTACCTCGCTCTCGGCGAGGTAAATGCAAAAGGTTTTGTCATCCACGACATATGAATGCTCCCACTGCGCTTTGCCGGCGAGCTTTGCCAGCGCGCCGTTGGATGTCGCTGCGGCATCCTTAAGCTGCGTGCGATTCAATCCGCCGATGCCCGGCACGTCGCGTTCGATTACATAACGTTTCATGGTTCTCACTCCGTGTTGGTGTCACGGGTGTAAATGATCCAATTCGACCATACAGGACAGATGGCATTTTTGACAATATAGGGTGGTGATAGTGACAAAGCTGGGGAAAGCGGCTTTGCGCTTAAACAGCCGCGCGGGGGCAACTTGCCGGGGTCATTGAAAGTGCACGCGCCGGGAACGGGTTAGACGCTACGCCTACCGATGCGTTGGTGCCGTAGTCAGAAACCGGCAAAATCGACTACGTCCGTCTTCTCCGTTGCGGCCGGTTGCCACCCGGCGCGTACGCCAGAAAACGCCTGTCTCATGGTATCGGTTCCGGCCGGGGCGGAGTTCGTACGCGAAGCGGTGCTATTCCGCCGCCTGTTTCGTCGGTAGTCGGTAGTCCTTGAATTGTTTTCGCAGCGTAAGCTTCTGGATTTTTCCGGTCGCTGTGTGCGGTATTTCGTCGACGAACACGACGTCGTCCGGCATCCACCATTTCGCGATTTTGCCCTGCATGAAGACTAGAATGTCTTCTTTGGTAGCGGTCTCACCCTTCTTGAGCACGATCACCAGCAGCGGCCGCTCATCCCATTTTGGATGCGACACACCGATGACGGCTGCTTCCGCGACTTTCGGGTGGCCGACTGCAAGATTCTCGAGATCGATGGACGAAATCCACTCGCCGCCCGACTTGATCACATCCTTGGCCCGGTCAGTGATTTGCATGTATCCGTAGCGGTCCATGGTGGCGACATCGCCGGTATCGAACCAGCCGTCTTTTTCGAACACCGGATCGCCGTCGACTTTAAAGTAGCTCGTGGCCACCGCCGGCCCGCGCACCTTGAGCCGGCCGAAAGTCTTTCCGTCCCACGGCAGCGGCTTGCCATTGTCGTCGGTGATTTTCATTTCCACGCCAAATGGCGGATGGCCCTGCTTCATCTCGACGTCGAGGCGTGCCTCGCCGGTAAGTACTGCATATTCCGGCTTCATGGTGCAGAGCGAGCCGAGCGGGCTCATCTCGGTCATGCCCCAGGCATGAACGACGTCGACGCCGTATTTGTCCTGGAAGGTCTTGGTCATCGCGCGCGGGCAGGCCGAACCGCCGATCACCACCCGCTTGAGATGCGGCAGCTTGCCGCCGGTCTTTTCGAGGTCTTGGAGGAGCATCAACCACACGGTCGGCACCGCGGCGGTGAACGAGACCTTGTAGGTGTTGAGCAGCTCGTAGATCGACGCACCGTCAAGTTTCGCGCCGGGCATCACCATGGTAGCGCCGACCATCGGTGTGGAGAAGGCAAGGGACCACCCATTGGCATGGAACAGTGGCACCACAGGCAGCACAACGTCGCGCGATGAAAGCCCCTTGCAATCCGGCATCGCCGCCATGAAGGCGTGCAACACGTTGGACCGGTGTGAGTAGACCACGCCTTTCGGATGACCAGTGGTGCCGGACGTGTAGCACATGCCGGCGGCGGTGTTTTCGTCGAAGCTCTTCCATGCGAAATCGCCATCGACTTCGCCGATCCAGTCGTCGTAGGCGACCGCATTTTTCAGCGTCGTCTTCGGCATGTGCGCCGCGTCAGTGAGAACAATGTAGCGCTCAATGGTCAGGAGCTTGTCCGCGATCTTTTCGAGCAACGGCACGAAGGTGAGATCGGTGATCAACACCCGGTCGCCGGCGTGGTTGACGATCCAGGCGATCTGTTCCGGGAACAGGCGCGGATTGACGGTGTGGTAGACCGCGCCGATGCCGAGGATGCCGTACCAGACTTCGAGATGCCGCCAGGTATTCCAGGCGAGCGTCGCCACGCGGTCACCGAGACTGATGCCGTCTTTCTCTAGCCGCTGCGCCACCTTAAGCGCGCGCGCGCGGATTTCCGCGTAATTGGTGGTGTGGATCGGACCCTCGACCGAGCGTGTGATGACTTTACGCTCGCCATGAAACGTGGCGGCATGGTCGATGATGCGATGGCACAGCAACGGCCAATCCTGCATCTGGCCGAGCATGGCATTCCCCTCTCTCTGTGACGCATGATTCACGTCATGCGCGATTATGACGCTCTTGGACCGGCGCCCCTCGCTAGTCGGCAGTAAGGTTAGCCGCCGGGCCGGAAGGTGCAACGGTTTCGTGAATAGCTACGGCCCAGCGGCTCTTTCGGCTTCAGGCACCCCGCATAATTGCCGCAATCCCTGCCAATATCTGCTGCTATGCGGTTTTTTATGGCACTTCTTTGGCTGGCAAGCGCTGGCGGCGGTATCGCCTTTGCCGAGGATTTGCCACTGCCGAAGCCGCGCCCGCTGGTGTGGATCGAGCCGCAAACCTTTCGCGAAGCGGCCGGTCCCGATTTCAACTCGGCAGATGTCACGAGCAGGACCACCGAATGCGACGACCGCTTGGGCAAGATCGCGGCCATGGAGCCGATGCCCCGCCTGATCGGTCCCGATGCGTGCGGCGGCGGCGACATGGTTCGCCTCAATGCAGTGCTTCTTGCCGCCGGTGCACGAATTGAACTTAAGCCCGCGCCAGTGCTGCGTTGCGCGTTCGCCGAATCACTCGCGAGCTGGTTGCGCGACGAGGCATCGCCCCGCGCAGAGAAGCTCGGCGCAGCGCTACGTACGATCGAGACCTATGATGATTTCGAATGCCGCGGGCGCAATCGCGTGGCTGGTGCGAAGCTGAGCGAACACGGCAGGGGCAACGCGGTCGATGTGCGATCCTTCATATTGGCTGATGGACGTGCACTCGGGTTGACCGACGTCTCCGTTGCGAAGGAGTTTCGTGATGACATACGTGATAGTGCCTGTCACCGGTTTACGACCGTTCTTGGACCTGGTTCCGACAGCAATCATGAATCTCACATCCACCTCGATTTGGCTGACCGCCGTCAGGGATACCGGATATGTCAATGGGATGTGCGCATGCCGCCTGCCGCTGACATCGCCGAGCACGTTCCGCTGCCACTCCCGCGACCGGTCAGTGCCGATGAACCCGCACATGCACGTAAATTGTGACAGTCGCAAAGTGCCCTTGCGGCTCGGTTTGCCGCCGGAAATTGTGCGCATCGAGCTTGGCTGAAAATGAAAACGGCGCCGCGAGGGCGCCGTTTTCAATTCAATGCACCGGTGCTCAGCGGAAAGGTGACGCCGCGGCCACGCGCGGGTTGGCCGGCGAGTCGCCCTGGTGAGGCGCAAGCACGACAACAACGGTGCCGGTCTTCACGCGTTTGTAGAGGTCGATGACGTCCTCGTTGGTCATGCGGATGCAGCCCGACGAGATCGCCTCGCCGATATATTCCGGCTGGTTGGTGCCGTGAATGCGGTAGAGGGTGTCCTTGTTGCCCTGGAACAGATACATCGCGCGCGCGCCCATCGGGTTCTGTGGGCCAGGAGCGACATAAGACGGCACGCCCATGCGCTGGATCTCGCCAGGTGTCGGATTCCACGCCGGCCATTCCGTCATGCGCTCGACTTTGGCCACGCCGGACCACGCCATGGCTTCTTCGCCAACGGTCACTCCGTAGCGGATCGCCTTGCCCTCGGGCAGCACGTAATAAAGATAGCGCGCGTCGGAATCGATCATGATCGTGCCGGGCGCTTCCTTGCGGTGATATTCGACGATGTGCCGCTTGTACGGGTCGGGAATCGTCGCTTTCTCGTAAGGCGCCGCTGCCAGCAACTTCCTGTCGCGCGCGGTGAAATTCGCTTCCGACGATGGTTCGATCGTCGACTGCATGCAACCGCCCAGCACGAAACCGGCCCCGAACAGGACAACCAAAAAGCCCCTGACCGCCATTTTTTCCTCTTTTTTCCCGGTCGCCATGCAGCGCCCGCAATCAAATGCCTCAAGCCGCAATTAACCGAAAAACCCCTGCCATTGCCATGGTTTCCAGCGTGTCCACAGTCACCTTCCTGTGTACCTGTTGCAGGAATGCCGCACCCGGTTCCCAGGCCGTTAACGACAAATACAACATTGACCGCAACACCTTAAGGTGGGGTTTACCATCGTCGCTCCTATAATGTTCGGGCCAGGGTCGTTTGCGCGGGGGGCCAAATGCCACAAGAGGACACGATTTGCCGCGCAATTCTGCCCCACTGAGTCACCACATTGGCCTTGAGGGACAAAAACGAGTCTCGAGGGACAAGCGCAAGGAAGGACTGGAGTTAGTACAATGGAAATGAAAGTAACGGAGCAGAAGCAAGACTCCGCCCGGCAATACACCAATCTCGACAACCGCTACGGCAAGATCGGGATTTCGGCAGTCGCGGCCGCGGTTCACCATCAGGGTGGCCGGCGCAACGTCGCCGAGACCCACTCCGAGCCCTACGATCGCGATTAGCGGGTCACGCGCCGGCTGCGGCGTAAGACAAGAACCGACTTCCGTCATTCATCACCGCCACGATCCTGTGCGCGGCCGCGTCAGCGGCTGCGCCGCGGGCAATTATGTCTTGCGCAAATCCGCGCGATCGGGTCATGAGAGACGGCGCTGCCGCCAAGTGATCCCCGCACGGATCATGCGCAAGATGGAGATGGGATGCTTACGGTCTACGTCCCGCTCGGCACCACGCTCGAGCGAATTTCCGTTGAGCCGGGCTCGCCACCGCCGGACGAAGCGGTGTGGATCGATATGGTCACGCCGACCGTCCAGGAAGACAAGATGGTCGAGAAACTGCTCGGCATCGCTGTCCCCACGCGCGAAGAAATGCAGGAGATCGAGGTCTCGAGCCGGCTCTATGTAGAGAACGGTGCGCGCTACATGACGGCAACGTTGATGTGCCAGTCGGATACGGCGACGCCCAAGACCACGCCGGTCACCTTCATCCTGTCAGGCCACAAGCTCGCGACCGTCCGTTATGACGACCCGCGCCCGTTCGCCATTGTGGAGCACAAGCTGGCACGGTCTTGCCCTGCAAAGGTCACCGGCGAACTCGTGCTGATGGATTTGCTCGATGCGGTGATCGACCGCTCCGCTGATATCCTTGAGCGGATCGGCGCCGAGGTCGACCAGGTTTCTCACACGATTTTCGAGCCGGAAGACGAGGCCAAGCCGCCATCCTACAAGGACGTGCTCAAGGCGCTCGGCCGCAAAGGCGACTTGACCTCCAAGGTGCGCGAGAGCCTTGTGTCGATCGGCCGCCTGTTGCTTTTTCTTTAGAACGAAGCCGAAGGCATGCGCTGGGCCAAGGACGTGCGTGCCCACCTGCAATCGATGCGGCGCGATACTGCCTCACTGTCCGACCACGCGACCTATCTCGCCAACAAAATCACCTTTTTGCTCGACGCGATGCTCGGCGTGGTCAACATCGAACAGAATGCCATCATCAAGATCTTCTCGATCGCGGCTGTGATCTTCATGCCGCCTACGCTGGTGGCTTCGATCTACGGCATGAATTTCCACAGGGGGATGGTCGAGCTCGAGTGGGAATTCGGATATCCCTTCGCGCTGATATTGATGGTGTTCGCCGCCGTCTTACCAATTCTATATTTTCGATGGAAGAAGTGGCTGTGAGGTGCGGCAAATAAAACCCCGGGACATTGCCCGGGGTTTTTGACATTCGCGGGTCTGATCGCGACGACGACGCTTCCTACCAGAATCGGTAGTTCACGCCGAACCGGATAATGTTGGCCTTGAAGCTCACCGAGGTGTCGATGCCGCAGGTGGCGGCGCCGCAGCTCGCGGTGCCGAGATCGGCGTAAAGATATTCAACCTTCGCCGACCAAGGGCCGAGAAGTTCGTATTCGAGGCCCACGCCCGCCGTCCAGCCGGCGCGGTCCGCGGTGGCACTGAGTGCGCCCACTTGCATCTGGACGTCGCCGAATGCACCGCCCGCGGTGGCATAGAACAGGGCGCGATCGAAGGCATAGCCGACACGGCCGCGCGCGGTTGCAAACCAGCTGGTCTGGATTCCGCAACCGGGGGCCGTGCAAAGGCCTGAACCGGTACTGTTTGAATCGCGCATCCAATTGCCGCTGACGTCACCTTCCACGCCGAAGACGAAAGCCCCGCTTTGCGCGTTGAAGCCGAATGTTCCGCCAAACATGCCGCCCGCCGGGCTGGTCGAGCCGCCCGTCACACTGCTGCTCCAGTCGGACGTGCCCCAGCCGTATCCGGCATTGAGACCTGCATAAAACCCGCTCCAGCTAAATGGCGGCGAGACATAGTCGGGCTCGCGATATCGGCCCGGCATATCGGCCGCGAAAGACGGCGAGGCCATCGCGAAGGCCAGTACGCACGCAGCTACATTGATAATGAAACGGTTCATGCTGTGATCTCCTGACAGAACGGCCAATCGGGCCGCTGTTGCGGCGATACGCCTGACTTGTGGAGGATTCGAACTGTGCTTTACGCCACAACGGATTCGAAAATCGCAAAGCGAATCAGTTACCTGACATTGAGGCGCGGAAACCCTTAACGGTTTCTTTCATGGCGCCATTTTGCGCGGTTTTGCGGCCTTCGGGTGGTAGCTTTCGCGTGCCTGCCACCCGCCACTTGCGGACGAAGCACAGCGCGCGGCTGGCTTCCGGAGCACCTCGCCGACTGCTATCCATGGAGCATGGAATTCATCCAGACGTTGTCGCCGATTTTCTGACGGAGATTGATAATGCGGTACTTGCTGATACTTTTCCCGATCTCTCTCACAGTGTTACTTTTTGTCTGCGACACCCCAATAGCGCAAACAGCACAATCGGTTTCAACCACGCCACCAGCTATGAGTGCGCGAGCGTTGCGCAAACAAGACCGTGATGAATGCACCAAACAAGCTGTCCAGCAAAACATTGCCAGACGAAATCGGGCGGAAACGGTTCGGCAATGTATGGCCGACCGACAAACATCAAGGCGGGCGACAACAAAATAGTAGGGTAGCTGGAAGGCCTGCCACCAAGTTAATCCACCAGCAGAAATGCGACGTTTGCTTTGGGTCATGGACCAGAGAGACCCGGCCGGCATAGCATTCAAGGTCGTTCAATCATTCGCTGGGGGACGATCCAAAAATGAAACAATTCATTCTTGTGACCAATGCCGCACTGGTGACAATTTGGCTCGTTGCTTCGGCCGTTGCGTATTTCAAGGGATACGCATTCGATGCGGTGGCCGCACTCGGACTCAATATTTTCATTTTTGGTCTGCCCGCTTTTGTCATGGGTTATTTGGGGCGTTGGCTTCCGTTTGGTGTCGCGCTCACCAGCATTTTGCTATTTCTCGTTTTTCAATTGTCGTCGGCAGTCAGATTTCGAGTTAGCCGGCGCGCACGGGGCTGAAATGGCCTAGCGCCTGTCTTGCGGAAATCCAGGAAATCGGGAGAATCCTGGATAAACCCGGAGCCGTTTAGAGAATTCCGGAACAAGCAGGTACGGGGAAACGCCAATGACTGCTTTCACACGCCGCAATCTTTTTTCGGTTGCCGCCAGTGCGGCGACCGCCATCGCCGTGCCGTTCGGC